>CAYGTA010000372.1:0-5019 GCA_964352605.1 uncultured bacterium
GAACTCACGCGCCCACCTGCGCTAAGGCTCGAAACTCAGCACTCGAGCTTAGTAACTGCTGATAGCTACCATTAGCTTTAAGGCGGCCTTCTTCAAGTACAAAAATCTCATCACAATTTTTTACTGTACTGAGCCTATGTGCAATTATGATGATGGTCTTTTTACCCATAATATTAGCCAAGGCAGTAAAGACTGCTTCTTCAGTTACGCTATCAAGTGCACTGGTAGCTTCATCTAAAAGCAAGACCTCAGGGTCATTGTAAAGTGCTCTAGCTATGCCAATGCGCTGACGTTGCCCCCCACTAAGTCGCACACCTCGCTCACCCACAACTGTGTCATAACTTGCTTCTAAACCCATGACAAAATCATGCACATTAGCAATTTTGGCAGCCTTAATAAGGGCATCTCTGTCAATAGCCTCTTTAGCAATGCCAAACGCAATATTTTCAGCAATACTCGAGTCTGTTAGGTAGATAGTTTGTGGTACATAGCCAAGCTTGCTTTGCCATGAGCGTAAGGTGTTTTCAGATAAAGCTAAATCATCAACACATAACTGCCCTTTAGTAGGGGCTAAGAGGCCTAAAAGAATATCTACTAGGGTGCTTTTACCTGAACCTGTACTGCCCACAAAAGCCACCGAACTGTTTTTCTTTATGCTTAAACTTAACGTCTGCAAAGAAGCAAATGGCATATCAGGATAGGTGAGTTCGACTTCTTTTAAACTAACTGTGTTGTTAAAATGAATATCTTGTGTAGGGTAACTGTCTTCAGAAAAATCTTTGTCTAAATCTTTTTTAATGGCGTCTATCGCAGCGGCATTAAAGCGCATATTGCTTAAAGAGCGGTAAAGCTGCTGCAACGCAGGAATAAGCCTGTAAGCAGCAAACGCGTAAAGCCCTAAAAGCGGCAAAGCGGCCTCTAAAGAGCGGTTTGTTAATAACAAAAAGAGTAAAAAACCAAGCAAACTACCAAACGCTAAGGTATCAAGCAAGTAGCGAGGTAAAAAAGCAATAGCTTCACTCTGCGCCATATAATGAGCGTAGCGCTTAGCAGTCTGATCATAACGAGCTAAGAAAAAAGGAGCTTTAGCCAAAAGCTTTAATTCTTTAACACTACCCAGCGCCTCATTAACCGTCTGAAAACGCTCTTTACTTTCACGCACTCGAGCTTGACCTATGCGGTCTAGGTGGTGTTTTAGACTGCTATAAATAATGATGTAGGTTAGGGCGCTCAAACCTGCAATCATAAGGGCAAGCAGTGGGTTCATAATAATCAAAAGGCTTAAAATGGCGAGAGTTACCGCTGTGTTTGCAATAACATGCATGCCTGGAATAAGGACGCCTCTTATGCCTTGCTGGACTTCTAGAAGCATGTTTTTACCTAAATCTGCACTGTTGCGTCCTAGAAAAAAAAGATAAGGCTGAGCTAAGTAGCTGGCTAAGAGTCGTTTGGATAGGCTGTAATCACGTAACCAAGAGAAACGTAAAACTAACCATGTAACTAGCATAGATACGGCGTTGCTGCTTATAACGAGTATTAAAGCTGTTATGCCCATAAAAATAAAAAAAGCCTGATGGCTGTTAAAGCCAAGCAGCGTATAGAGTTGTCCTAAGAAGCCACTACTTTCTAAAGCATTTGGGTTAGTAAGTAAACTTAAAAAGGGTGATAAAAATGCAATGGTAACGACTTCTAGTAGGGCTCTAATGATAATGCTAGGTAAAAGCCAGTAGACTTCTTTTTTTTCAGCTTTACTAAGGAGTGAAAAAGCATTTTTAAAGGCTTGCATAAGAGATTCCCTTGGTTGAGTGTAACGAGCACTTTGGTCTTCTGAAGTGAAGCTATTGATATCTAGTGGTTTAAACTGAACAGATTTAGGGTTAATCGTAAGGCTTGCGTTTTATAGTTCTTAAACCGATTTTAATAAGAAGATTGACTCATTTGTTTCGCAGAATTTAACTATTAATGAGGAAGACAGCCTGCAGATCATTTGGTGAATTGCAGGCTGAAAATCGATATTTAATCTAAAGCGTCATGTTGCACGGTTTTAATGTCAAGATGTGGCATAGATAGACTCAGTTGTTTTGCTTCACCATGAACAACGGGTAAAGAAAGTACTTGCCGTAAGGGCTTTTGGTAGGTTTCAGAAGCACCTTGAAAAATACTGTGCTCTACCAAAACAATAAACTGTTGCGCTGTTCTAAAGGCAGTTTCAATAGAAACAAGCTCTAAGTTATCATGAACAGCTAACTCTGCTGGCAGTTGTGATAGATGAGGTTCAACAAGCCACAGTTTATGCTTTGTTTCTTTGGCAAGTCGCTCAACAAGCTCAATGGCAGGAGATTCGCGCATATCATCAACATTAGCTTTATAACTAAGCCCTAAAAGCACAATGGTTTCACGCTTGGAAACGGTTTCAAGATAACTCAAAATACGCTCTGCAAATTGCTGCGGTCTCGCATCATTAATATGCCTAGCCGTTCTTAACAGCTGCGCTTTAGTCGGGTCAATATCTATAATAAACCAAGGATCAACCGGAATGCAGTGCCCACCAACGCCAATACTTGGGCTATGTAAATTAACCCTTGGGTGTCTGTTTGATAAACGAATAGCTTCTGTAATATCAATATCTAAAGTGTCTGCCAAATCAGCCAATTCGTTAGCCAGTGCAATATTGACATCACGATAGCTGTTCTCCATGAGCTTACAAAGCTCAGCTGTTGTTGCATTTGTCTTAAAGATATTCCCTTGAACAAAACGCTCATAAAGCTCAGCAGTTGCCAAAGTTGCCTCAGGCGTAGTGCCACCAACAATACGATCATTATGAATCATTTCAGACAAAATGTTGCCAGGAATAACCCGCTCAGGACAATGCGCTAACAAATAATCATGACCATGCCTAAAGCCAAGCTCGAGTTCTATAAGGGGGGCAACAACATTGACGCAAGTGGCAGGTGGTACGGTTGATTCAACAATAATGAGATCACCGCGTCTTAAAACAGTGCAGATGGCTTTGGTCGCTGACTCGACATAACTCAAGTCAGGGCTTTTATCATCACAGATAGGGGTGGGTACGGCAATGATGTAAACATCGGCATGCTCTAAGCTTGTTGTAGCTTTTAAGTTACCGTTAGCAACGGCATTTTTGACCAGAATGTCTAAGCCTTTTTCGGAAATAGGGGTTTTACCTTTGTTAATAGCAGTGACAACTGTTTTATTGAGGTCAACACCCTTTACGTTTAAGCCGGTACTGGCTAAGGTTGCTGCTGTAGGCAGGCCAATGTAGCCTAAACCAATAATGGCAATGCTTTTGCTAAAGCTATCTGGGCTGTTTATAGAGGTGACTTTGGGCATGAAGAAATCCTTTGAGAATGAGTTGAACTAACGACGCTTTGGATTTAAGCTTTGATTAACTGTTTTGCAGTCCTAGGTTTGCTGCTTGATAGAAGCTAGCAGGATTGTTAAGCATTTTGCTGTTTGCATTGCCTATAGAGACCATGCCTGCAACGTGACCGCCTACGCTTTCTAAGGCTTGCCCTGCTGCTCTTACGATTTCAGGTTTTGTGCTTTCACTAACAACCAGAACACTATCTGTGCAAAGAGGGGCTAGGCTAAGCGTATCAGTGAGCTCTAAGACTGAAGCTGAGTTAATGATAATAACATCGTATTCTTGCTTCCAGAAACTTAATGCTTCTTTAAAGTTACTAAATAAAGCAGGAGATATACCTTTAAAGTTTGGAATTATAAAAAAGCCAGATTCATTACCAGGAGCTTTAACAACGTCCCGAGTTGTGTGAGGCTCATACAGCCAGGTTGCTAAAGAGGCATGCTCTAAGCTGCTTCTTGGCATTCCATATATAGGGGCAATCTGAGGGTCTTTTAAATTGGCATCTACTAACAAGGTTTGTTTGCCACTACGGCTAAAACTTTCAGCTAAGGCAATAGCCACATGGCTTTGATTAGATTCCTCTTTAGCTGAGCTTAACAATACGACTTTAGGGCCTTGTGTTGACGTTAACATAAGGTTGCTTCTCAAAAAATCAATGCCTTTAAGGCTAGGGTTCTGGCTTACTTTGGTAAAATTAGGCAGGCTAGCTAGTAAAGGTAAACCGCTCATTTCTAAACCTCTGCCTTGACCTGACAGCTTAAGCGCATCTTTAGCATAAAGCAAAGCGTAAGTAAGAAGTGCAGCTAAAAAGCCAGCAATGACGGCATTTAAAAAAGGCTGTGGTGAACTTGGTGAGCTAGGTAGCAAAGCAGGCTCCATAATGCTTAGTAGACCTGTTGGTGAACTGCTTAGCGCTGTAGCATAAGCCAACTGATCTTGCTGCTGCGCCCTTAAGCTAAGGCGTCCAATGAGCTGATCTTGCGCTGCACCTTGCTGCTGTAACAGTAGAATCTGCTGATCTAAAACAGTAATTTGCTGCTCGAGTGTTTCTCTAATGCGATTTAACGTTTCAGTGGTTCTGGCTTCATCCCAGCGAATCAGGCTAAGAGCAAGCGCATTTGCTTTAGCTTGCGCAAGCTGGGGACTCGTTTCTGTACTAATGATATCAATTAAGCTCGAGTCTCTACCTTCTTCTATATGTATGGTAAAGCTATCTCTAAATTCTTCTAGGGAGTTGCTTGCACCTAGGCTTTGTAGGGTAGTTGTTAGAACGGGGGTACTTAAAGCTGCTTTTCGGTAAGCACTTACGTCGAGTGGGCTTACATTGGGGCTTATGACACCAAAATTTTGACTATTAGGTGCATTGTTCGTGACGAGCACAGTTGCCCTTGCTTGGTAACTTGGTGTCATGAGTGAGCTGAGTAAATAAACGGAGCTAGCTAGAACAAAGGCTGCTGCTAGAGCGAAGGGTGCGCCTTTTAGGATGCTAGCTAGAAGCTCTCCGAGTGAAGGCGATGTCTTAGAGGAATTCATGTGATGACCGTTAGAGTGAAGTAAATGAAATGCAACATAGTAAGTTTAATGTAGCTGAGTTTTTAGGTTTAGGCTGTGACGATTAACGAGAAGTGCTTAGT
>CAYGTA010000373.1:0-5016 GCA_964352605.1 uncultured bacterium
GGAACGTAATCAACTCTGTAAGAGTTTATGAAGTACCTTTTCGGACTTGGTATTACCAGTCAGAGCGTGCTACTAAAGCAGCAACGTTGCTAGGTAAATCTTCTAAATTGCTTTGACCGTAAAGGTACTTGACGCCACTTTCACGGTTGACGACAAAGACGACATCTGTGTGAAAGATGCTGCCATCAGCATTTTGACCTGCGCCAATAAAGAAGGTTTCTAGTACTTTGGCTACCTCTTGATTTGAGCCACTTAAGCCAACAAATGTTTCATTGAAAGCACTGGTGTAGTTATGGGTAATTTCTGGTGTATCAAAGTCAGGGTCAACTGTAATCATGACGACCTGAACATCATCTTGTAATTCATAGTCAGTCATCATTTTGTCTAAACGGCCTAGTGTAATAGGGCAAACATCAGGGCAGCGAGTAAAACCAAAAAAGACTAAGGTGACTTTGCCTGCGTAATCTTTAAGGCTTACATCTAGATCTCCTGCTGTTTTTAGGGTCACTTCACTGACGTCAATAGGATTTTGAAAAGCAGTACCTGTAATCTCAACATTACTAGGACTCGAGCCTATTCTGTTGCCTAGTGTGTAAGCGCCAAAACCTGCAGCTCCTAAAATGATGATAACTGCAATGCTTAGGACAATTCGTTTCATAGTTGTAGTATAGAAAGCTTAGCTTTGTAAAGAGTGAGATAAATGTCCTACTTGTCATTTGTGTTTTTATTAGAATTTGAACGCTTAGCTTAGTGAATGTTGAGGGTTTCTAAGAGTCAGAGTAATCTATAAGTCTTGACATATGCTTATATGAGCATATATAGTATTTTCATGGCAAGGCAAGCAACCACATCAGATGTCTACAACGCAATAGCAGAACCCCAAAGACGCCACATCATCAACCTACTCGCCCAAGGAGAACAATCCGTAAACCAAATCACCCAAAGCCTCAAGCTAAACCAACCCCAAGCCTCCAAACACCTCAAAGTACTCAAAGAAGTAAAGCTAGTAAACGTACGCAAGGCAGGCAAACAACGCCTCTACAGCCTCAACAGCCAAGAACTTAAACCCATATACGACTGGACCAAAAGCTTCGCTCACCTATGGACAGAACGCTTCGATCGCCTAGACAACTACCTAGACCAACTACAAGAAAAGGAACAAAAATGACAGAAACAAACCCAACACGAAGCCTCACCATAGAACGCACTTTCAATGCACCCCGCGAACTCGTCTTCGAAATGTTCACCAACGCAGAACACCTAGCCAAATGGTACGGCCCTAAAGACTGGACCATACCCACAAGCACCTTAGAGCTAAAAGAAGGCGGCAGTTGGCACTACTGCATGCAAAGCCCCACAGGCAAAGAAATCTGCGGCCGAGCTGACTTTCACACCATAAACCCACCCGAAACTCTCAGTTACACAGAATCCATGCTAGACGCCAAAGGCGAAATCATGCAAGGCATGCCTCAAATGCACATAACCTTAAGCTTCGAAGACTTAGGTGATAAAACCAAACTAACAAACCACATTAGCTTCGCAACTCAAGAAGAATTCAAGATGTCAGTCAAAGGCGGCATGACCAAAGGATTTGAGCAAGCCTACGATAGTCTTAATGAACTTTTAGAAAATAGTCATTAAAGTCAGCTAAAGCTTGGTTGCAACAACCGTAAAAAGCCCCGGTAACTCTTTGAAATCTCCATAGGGCAATTCTTCTAAACACTCGAGCTTTAAGGGCATCTTAGAAAAGGCTGTTACTATTTCAGCTAGCGTCCAGTAGCGCACTAAGCAGCTTGGCAAGGCTTCTTCAAAAGCCATCTGATAGGCAATTTCGACTTCATCAGCTTTAGTCTTAAAGTAATTGCCTTTTAAACTTAGCTGCTTGTCTTTTAAATGAATAGCTTTGCTCATTAAAGGATGAAAGTCATTAATGATGACTTTGCCAGAAGGTTTCAGTAAAAAGGCTAAGCGCTCAACGAGAGCATTTAGGTCAAGAAAATAATGTAGCACGCCTAGTTCCATAACTAGCAAGTCAAATGCAGCCTCAAAAGGGCTTAAGTCAAGCGCCATAAAATCGCCCAAATTATAGTTAATCTTTATAGCTGAAAAATCAGCAAGCTCGAGTGCGTAGCGTTTACTTTCTTCAGATAAATCAAAGACCGTTACATTTGCACCAAGTAAGGCTAGCGATACTGCCAAACGACCATTAGAACCTAAAGGATTAGCAATATTTTTACCTTGAATGTTACCAAGATGATGTAAAAATCTTCTTGCCTTATGTTCAGGTGCCTGCTTTAACTTTTCTGCAACATCACTAGGCTGACCATAAAGCTCGAGCCATGCTTGGTAAGCTTTGGTATTCCATGCAAGTTTGTTTTGCTCTATAGCTTTTTTCTGCTCGTCCATAAGCCTCCCTTGAAAAATAAACAGCCTGCCAAAAGCTGACAGGCTGAACGATTCGCTTGCTGACTTGCTGTTACGCGTCTAGTTTGTTTTGTATTCTGCTTAGGCTTCCTGAAACGAGTTGAGCTATATCTAGCACGTCGGGTGCGCCTTCTTCCCCTGCGCTTTCGCTACTGCTTAGCATGACTTTGCAGAAGGGGCAGCCTGCAGCTATGGTTGTTGCGCCTGTGAGTTTGGCTTCTTGGTAGCGGTTTTCACTAACGCTCATGCTGCCTGCTTCTTCTTCTTTCCAGAATTGAGCGCCACCTGCACCGCAGCAGAAGCTGTTGTTGCGGTTTCTTTCTAACTCTATGATTTGCTTTTCACCACTATTCAAAATGTCTCTAGGTGCGTCATAAATGTCATTGTGTCTACCTAAGTAGCAGGGGTCATGGTAAGTAACTTTGCCAGTACTGTCGAGTGGTGGAAGTTTGCCTTCTTTTATAAGATTATCTATGAGTTGCGTGTGGTGTATAACGTCGTAATTTCCGCCTAGTTGGGGGTAGTCATTAAAGAGGGCGTTAAAGCAGTGTGGGCAGGTAGTAACAATACGTTTTTTCTTGTTGGCATCTAAATTTTTGCTTATGAGTGCCTCATTGAGTACTTCTACATTTTCACTAGCAAGTTGATAATAAAGGTATTCGTTGCCTGCGCGTCTGGCTGCGTCTCCGGTGCATTTTTCAGCTTTGCCAAGAACCGCGTAGTTTATCTTGGCATGTTCTAAAATATGAATCATGCTTTTGGTGGTTGTTTGGGCAGCAGGGTCGTAACTGCCTGCGCAACCAACCCAAAACAAAATTTCAAAGTCTGGGTTTTCTTCGGTGGTTGGTACGTTTAAGTCATCTGCCCAGTCCATACGTTTATCTGCACCTATACCCCAAGGGTTACCGGTGCGTTCCATGCCTCTAAAGGCGTTGTTGAGTTCTGCTGGAAACTCACCTTTCATCATGACTTGATCTCGTCTTATGTCTATAATGTCGATCATTTGTTCGCAGCCTACAGGGCATACCTCTATGCAGGCTCCGCAGGTGGTGCAGCCCCATAAAGCTTCATTAGAAATAGCAAAATCTATAAGCTCGCGGGGGCTTTCTTCACCAGCAGCAAAGTCTTTTGTAATCATGTTTAATTCATAGCGTTTGTTTATTTCTAAAGCAGCAGGGGAGAGGGCTTTACCTGTGCTATTAGCAGGGCAGACGTTAGAGCAGCGATTACACTGAATGCAAGCGTAAGGGTCTAAGAGTTGAGGCATGCGTAAATGCTCGAGTTTGGCAACACCGTACTGCTCTAGCGTTTCATCTTCAAAATCAATAGGCTCGAGTGCACCTGTTGAGACTTTGTCTAGGTTTTCATGACGGCGCTCTACGGTGAAGTTGATGGGTGCTATGAATAGGTGAATGTGTTTGCTTCTTGGAAAGTAAGGTAAGAAGCCTAAAATAAGGCCGAGGGCGCCCCACCAGCCAACATGCCAGCCTATAATGCGGTTTTCGCCGTAGCCTACGGTGTTGGCTATGAGAGTGGCGAAGGGTTGCCATATGTCTGCGTGGCCCTCATGAGCCACAAAGAAGCCTTCTCCGAGCAACCTAAAGCCTACGTGCGCAATGATGAATAGACCCACAATGAGGCTGTCACGCTTGACGCTACCCTTAGCTACTTTTTCGTGTACTAGGGTGCTTTCGTTTTGCTCGAGTTTTTTTGGTTTGGCAGCGAAGCGGCGTATTAAAAAGAAAGTGACACCTACGATTATAAATACGCTTAGAATATCAGCAGCGAGTCTAAAGAGGTCTGCAAAAATGCCGAAGTTTAAGAAACTGAGCCAGCTTGGTGGTATGAAGCCTTTAAGTCCGTCAATGACATTGACGAGTAGATAGAATACAAAACCGTAAAAGATGAAGCTGTGAAAGAAGCTTGCTACGGGTCTTGCTTTGAATACGGTTACTTGCGCAATGGTGCGGGTTACCCCGTCGATAATGCGGTTCATGAGGTTGTTTTTGCGTGGGTAGTAGCCTGTGCTGCCACGACCTACGCTGTCTGCAATGCGTTTGAAGCCTATGAATGCAAAGTAAGATGCGACGGCAGCTAGGGTTAAGAAGATGAGTTTTTCGGCGGGTGTAAGCATGGGGCCTCCATTACCGTGTGTGCTTAAAGAATGATGTGCAAGTGTATCTTTTTTGCTAAAAGGCTGTCTAGAGATTTAGACTCAGTTCAAAAGAATGAGCTTTGTTTTGCTTTTTTAGTGTTTTAAATGCCGAACTAGGTGAGTAAAAACAGATGGGCTAAGTCGATGCTGTGTTTAACCTGACAACTGCTACAGTAAATCTTGTAGCAATCTTGAATGTTTGTTTTAACTTTCTAAAAGCTAGCCGAGGGACTTTATAAAAATAAAGACACAATTTTTAATACTCTTAAAAAGAATTCATTTTGAGGCTATGACCTTGTTTGAGTGCAGGGCTTTAAAAGGCTTATTAACTTGAAAACTCGAGTGTGATGTTTTTGGGTTTGTAAAGACCTTTTTTACCTGGAAAACTTGTGTACTTACAACGTTAGTGGGTTTACTGTTTGACGCCTTCAAAATGC
>CAYGTA010000374.1:0-5015 GCA_964352605.1 uncultured bacterium
CGATAAAGGTGGGCTAATAGATGACTTGTACATCTATAAAGAAGAGCAAGATAACTACCTTGTGGTAGCAAATGCATCAAATAAAGATGTTGTATTTAGCCACCTAGAAAAGCTTTCAACCCATTACAAAATTGCTCTTGTCGATGAGTCAGACAGCTGGGCTCTACTAGCCTTACAAGGCCCCGGTGCAGCCTTACTACTAGCCAGATTTGTAGAAGAAGACCTAAGCCAACTTAAAAAGAACTCGAAGAAAACTATGGTACTAAATGATTGCATGATAGATGTAGCCCGCACAGGCTACACAGGCGAAGATGGTTTCGAAATCTTCTGCCGACCTGATGAAGCAATGACCGTATGGGACACTCTCGTTAAATCAGGTGCAACCCCATGCGGCTTAGGGGCAAGAGATAGCCTTAGATTAGAAGCTGGCTTTCCGCTATTTGGACATGAATTTACCGAAACCACCAACCCACTATGCTCGAGTTACGCATGGGTTGTTAAAGATAAACCCTTTTACGGCCGAGATGCCCTCTGGGATAAACCCTGCAAACAAAAACTTGTAGGTTTAAAACTAAAGCAAAGAGGCATTGCTCGCCAAGGCTATACGGTCTACTCGAGTGAGGGTATGATTGGTGAAGTTAGCTCAGGTACGCTTTCGCCTTTCACCCGAGAAAGCATTGCATTAGCTTGGATTGATACCGAATTTGCAGATGAAGGAAGCACTGTTCTGGTAGAAGTTCGTAGAGATAAATTAGAAGCCATCGTTACAAAACCACCCTTTTATTAAAACCCCCTATAAGGAGCAAGACCATGGATATTCCTAAAAATATTAAGTACGCCAAAACACATGAATGGACCTTAGATAACGGTGATGGCACCGTAACCGTTGGTATTACAGAACATGCACAAGATGCACTAGGCGATGTGGTTTTTGTAGAGTTGCCTGAAATGGGGCGTGAGCTAGAAGCTAACGAAGAATTTGGCGTGGTTGAATCTGTAAAAGCAGCCTCGGACATTTATGCACCTGTTAGTGGCGAAGTCATAGAAGTTAATGAAGAACTAGAAGATAACCCAGAAATTATTAATGAATCTCCTTATCAAGATGGCTGGATAATGAAACTAAAAATGGCAGACCCAGCAGAACTGGAAAGCCTACTAGATGCAGCCGCTTACAAAAAAGTAACCTTAGAAGACGCTTAAAGCAAGCAAAACCTTGCTCACTAAGGAGATGATGCTTGGATTTATCAAAATACAAATTAGGCTTTGATAAACAACACAAGTCATCTAGTGAACTGGTTACTGATGCATTGCGTCAAGCCATTATTGATGGCGCGCTAGCAGCAGAGCAACAACTCAAACAAGCAGAATTAGCCAAACGGTTCGGCGTAAGCCGCATACCTATAAAAGAAGCCCTCGTTAAACTAGAAACAGAGGGCTTTATAGTCATGCACGCCAACAGTGTCGCCAAAGTCGCAGCCCTATCGCACGCAGAAGTAGAAGAACTCTACGACATAAGGGTTGCACTAGAGCGTTTAGCTCTAGAATATTCCCTAAACTATCTAGATGAAGCACAGTTTGATAAGCTCGAGTATGTACTTAAAGAGGCAGATATTACCCAAGATAGTGTGCGCTTAGGAGAACTTAATCAGGCGTTTCACTTAGGCTTGTACCAGCAAGCTAAGCGGCACAGGCTAGTCAGCATGATAAGACAAGCTCACCTGCATACAGATAGATACCTAAGGCTGGCCTATGCACTTTTACCTTATCAGCGGCCATCGAGTGAAGAACATTGGGCCATATTAGCTGCCTGCCGAAATAATAATAGGGAAGAGGCTTTAGCTTTGCTTGAGCAGCATTTGCTTTCAGTTAAAAAACAAATTTCAGAGTATTTGTTTCATTTAAAGTAAGTCAACAGTAACGTTTTTCTATTAAACAGTTGCAAAAACTCGAGCTGTTTTTCAAGCCCATTAAACCTTTAAGAAACCTTCACTGGCTAAAAACGTGATGTGCGTACTTTCCTTTTAAGATGCTTCGCAAGGTATACTTGCTATTGTGAGTGAGGGTCAAACTAAATTTCTTACCAATGTTTCGAGCTTAACGGATGAATTTAGTATCGTCCGCCAGTTAAGTAGCGACACGAAACGACTCAGTTACTTAGAGTCACTCATTACTAGCTATCTAATGACAGGCATGGCAGACAATGACGAGTTCAAAGAACTTCGTGCCTATTTTATTGCTAACCTTGATACCAGAGGCCTACTACCAAGATGGATACGCACCTTTAAGAGCCTAGCTGCAATTTGGGAGCATATTCGTATGCAAGGTGGAACGCCAGAAGCCCGAAAAGCTTATGTGCAAAGATCCTTTGAAGCCCTAAGAGACTATCTAACTCGCTCAACCCAAAGCCAGCTACCCCAAGTCATGCAACAACTAGATGACGGTGTAAAAACTGATAATAGCTTGTGGACAAAAGCCAAAGAAAAAAGCTGGGATAACCCAGACTCTGCTGTAACCCTCGCAGCCATGGCACTCGAAAACAAACTCCAACAATTAGCAAATGACTTAGATGCAAGCAGTAACCAAGACACAAACCTAGGTATTTATGGCCTTTACCAAGAAGTCACCAAAAAACTCGAGCTTTTTCCTGCTTTGCAGGAATCCGTCGCTTTTGCCTCTGTCTTAGATGGCATGGCTGAGGTTGTGAGTGGACTGGACTTATTGAGCATGGAGCTTGGTGAGCAAGCAGAAGATCGTATGACGCCCGGTCAGGCTGAACTAACCATTAAATTAGCTGAGTCAATTTCTGGTTTCTTAAGTGAATCTGTTTTAGCACGGCAAGAGCTGGACTAGGTTCGTAAAAAGAACTCGTTGTGTAAGCGTTAGCGATTTTGGCTGCCAAGCTAATCAAAGGCTTGATAGCATCTTTTGAAATTTAGCTGTGCCAAATTATACCAAACTGCTTAGAAAGTGTCATAAGGCTGAGTGGGTCAGAGCGTACTCCCCTAGGTCGGAATTATAAAGTCTTACGACATTTATAATTCAGCTTGGTATTATCTAACTCAAGCTACGTTTTAAGCTAATACAAGCCTTCATATTAGCTGGCTAGTTAGCTAAGAATTCTTATCTCAGGTCAAAGTTTTTTAAACTAAGGGCTTATGTGTCGAGTTACTCCGCTAGTCTTTTTTGCACTGCTAATAATTGGTATTAGTCAAGCTCAAACTGAATTACCAAGCTGCCGTTACGATGATGTCTCAACCTATCACCAAGAAGAAGAAGACTGGCAACGCAGTTTGCTAGATACCATTTTTAAACTTGCACCAAGTTACGAGCCAAGTGACTTGGTGTTTGTTAGCGAAGCAGGCTTTGCAGGTGACAGGCTTGTAAGAGCCATTATGATTGAAGATTTAACTGCATTGAGACAAAATGCATTAGAACAAGGTATAAATCTCGCCATACAGTCAGCCCATAGAACCTACAATTACCAAGAACAAACCTTCCAATACTGGGTTTCCCTTCAAGGTTATGATGCAGCTCTATTAACAAGTGCAAGACCAGGGCATTCGGAGCATCAATTAGGTACCGCAATTGATTTTAGAAGTGCAAATGGGCCAGCTGCATGGGACTTAGAAGATTGGGCTTTAACACCCGAAGGAGGCTGGCTTGCCGAAAATGCTTGGCGATATGGCTTTATTATGAGCTACCCCAAAGGAAAAGAAGCAATAACTTGTTATAGTTATGAACCATGGCACTACCGCTATGTTGGAAAAGAGACTGCAGAGCAAATAAAACAATCAGGACTAACTTTGAGAGAATGGCTTTGGCAAAGACAATAAAGCATAATTAGAAACAAGCTTCAATAAACGTAAGTAAGTTTAGAAAGAGTGATATGCCACAAATAAGAGCTCACAAAAATATCGTCATCACCTTCTTTATTGCTTTCATAGCGATGACGCTCGTAACGCCACACGTACAAGCCCACGCAACCATCGTGTTAGGCCGACTCAGTTCAGAACCCACAACACCGATAGCAAATGAACCTTTCACCCTCACTTTAGAAATGCTAGACCCCAGCCAAGTAGCTGTAGAAGACGCAATTGTATTTGCTGACTTTCAACTAAGAAGCGAAACAACGCAGCTCGAGTTCACAGAAACTGAAACTCCGGGTGTTTACCAAACAGAAGGCGTACTAGCCATAGCAGGCGAATACCAGTTAATAATGCGGGACCAGACCTTCAGACAAGAAGAAGCTCGAGCAAACTTAAGCTTCTTTGTGACAACAGAAGACGATAATCAAATAAATGAGGCATCTATCGCCTTTGTCTTTCCACCTACCGCAACAGGCTCTAACAGTCTAACAACATGGCTCATTTGGTTAATTGGAATTCCAATTCTTGCCGGTATTGTTGTTACGGTAGTCGTGCTCGTAAACCCACGCAAAGATGTAGAAGAAGCTTAACAAAGGTACGCTCTAAAACCCACTGCAAAAAAGAACTTGATAGACTATAGCTATGAGTATAAGCAACGCAGATATGGAGCACCTCAAAAACCTAGCAAGACTCGAGCTTGACAATGAAGAAACCCTAAGCTTAAAAGATGACCTAAATAAGATACTCGAGTCTTTTGAGCAGATTAAGAATCTTGATACGGTTAAACTTGAGGAGTTGGTTCGTCCTATTTCTGTGTCTAATGTTTTTCGTGAAGATATTGTTTTGGCGTCTCTGCCTGCTTCAGCGGTTGAGGCACTTGCAAATGAAACTGAAAATGGCTTTTTTAAAGTTCCAAGAACGCTTGATTCTGATGCTTAACTAAGGCCTTGTGTACTGACATAATCGAAGTTTGAGTTTCAAATAGCGATTTTTGCTCGAACTTAGTTTTATAATTGTAATACTATTTCCGTTTACTTTATTAATAAAGTAAACGCGATCTTGGAGTTCCGATAACATCCGATTCATGGATCGTTGAAACAATAGCAAGTCCGAAAGCAGCACTGAGCCAGAGGTATCATCTTTGATTGC
>CAYGTA010000375.1:0-4989 GCA_964352605.1 uncultured bacterium
TGAGACGCCTTTAAAACGTTTTAGGTTGGTTTAAGTCTAAGGTAGATTCTTTGCCTTCCAACACAACTCGAGCTTAGTCGCAGTATAGAATTGCCTTTAAATGAGAATCACCAAAATTATAAGTCATGTTTTACAGTACGAGCTGCCTGAAGAACTCGGCTACTCTCAGCAGTATTACACTAAACGCAGTGCACATCTTGTAGAAGTACAAACCAGTGAAGGCGTAACTGGTTGGGGTGAATGCTTTGGCCCAGGAAATGTCGCCATAGCCAATAAAGGCATAGTCGAAAAGGTCATTCAACCCATGATTCTTGGTGATGACCCTATAAACCGAGATGTCATATGGCATAAAGTCTACAATTTGCTTCGTGACCACGGACAAAAAGGCATGCCCCTGCAAGCCTTATCGGGTGTAGATATTGCCTTATGGGATATAGCTGGCAAAGTAGCAGGGTTATCAGTAGCTAAGCTCATTGGTGGCAGGCACCGAGACAAGGTAGCAGTCTACGGTTACGGCATGATGCTACGCAGAGAAAATGCAAGCTCTTTAGCAAGCAGATTTGAAGACGAAGCAGCCGCCATAAAAGAAGCGGGTTTTGCAGCCACCAAAATGAAAGTCGGATTAGGCATAAAAGAAGACATCAAACTAGCACAAGCCGTAAGAAAAGGCGTGGGTGAAGACTACCCATTTATGGTTGATGCTAATCACTGTTACACCACCAGTGATGCCCTTCAAGTAGGTTACGCCTTAGAAGAACTCAACGCCTACTGGTTTGAAGAACCTGTCGCACCCGAAGACTTAGAAGGCTACCAAGAACTACGCTCAAAACTAAAGCTAAACATTGCAGGAGGTGAAGCGGAATTTAACCGCTGGGGCTGGCGGCAACTACTAGAAAAAAGATGTCTAGATATTGCCCAACCAGAAGTCTGCGCACTCGGAGGCATATCAGAATACCTTAGAGTACTAGCCTTAGCCCACGCACACTTCACCCCCATCATCAACCATGTATGGGGTTCCTCCATAGCCATAGCCACCAACTTGCAACTACTCGCAGCCCAACCACCCCTACCCGGAGGACTTCACCCAAAAGAACCCATGCTCGAGTTTGACACCACCCATCACTTATTCAGAGATGAACTACTACTCGAGCCTCTTAACATTGAGCAGCAAGTAAAGACAACAAATGGTTTTGTTACTATTCCTGATAAACCCGGTATTGGTGTTGCGCCTAATCTTGATTACATTAGAAAATTTGAACTAGATATTTAGAATCAATGAGAGTTTAGTACTGACAGACTTCTAAGCATCATTGATATAGCAGGCAAAGGGTGAAAAGCTACATCGGCTTAGCACATTGGTTTTGACTCAGCTAGTTCGGCATTTAAACCTAGCTAAGCGCTTTAAATGCAAAAGGCTATAGAGGATGTACAGTCTATTCAATTTCTAAAGCTCATAAGATAAGCCGTGTCCAAAGGCAAATAAGGTACCTGCTTCGTCGTAACCAGCGGCGTCAGATGCTTGTCTCTGAATCGCTTGACTGTCTTTCGCTAAAGCAAAAGGTAGCTTGCCGGTTGGTGCAAATTTGCCAGAGATTATGTCCATAATAGCGGCATCTCGCACGCCAAAGGTTGCCAGTAAAGCCCCGGCATTCAAGAAGTCACTTGCTTCATCAAGCACAAAAGGTTGACGAAAATAAATGGCTAAAATAGTTTTTTCAGCACCCAATGCTTGCATGACGGCCTGAATGTCATCTAAGTTCGGGCTGACAATCCATGATTCTGCTTTCGCCATATCTGTAAAACTAATAGCATTTAAATCTTGTTCATTTGGCCCACCAAACATGGTTTCACGTTTCCAGACATTACTCACTTCAACTCTTATAAGGGCATAGTCAGTATCTGAAGGAATCTCTGGGCGACTTTCCCCCGCTTCGGCATCATAGTTGCCTGAACTAACTGTAAAGCCCCATTTTTCATTAGCAACAACCTCAATATCTGTACCCATCGTATAAAGCTTTATAGGCTTTTCTTCTGTTGGTTTAGGCAAAGGTAAAAGTTGCTTATTTTGCAGCAATACAATAGATTTTCGTTGCGCATGCTCAGCTTTAAGTTGCAGACTTCGGTTACCCACCATATAGGCAGCTCGGTTCGGGTCAACATAAGGGTTTTCAAACAAGCCTAATTCAAACTGCTCAGTAAGCAAGCGACTTACCGATTGGTCAAGTCGCTCTTCTGTTAGTTTACCTGACGTTACAAGCTCAAGTATTTGCTCATGGCTGTTAAAGCCTGAAAGAACATCTGTACCAGCTTCTATAGCAATGGCAATTTGTTCATCAATCGTTTTATCTTCTAACCCCCATGCTCGCTCACCAATAATACCTGTATCAGAGTTAATGTAACCTTTAAAGCCAAGGCGCTCACGCAGCAAATCAGTTAGGATGCCTTTTGAAAAGGCCATACCTACATTATTAGGGTGATAGTCTTGACCTACCGGAATGCCGTAGTAGGGCATAAGCGCAGATACGCCTGCTTCTATAGCCGCTATAAAAGGTTTTAAGTGCGCCTCAAACTGATGCGTAGGATAAGTCTGATTTTTTCCAAAACTATAGTGAGGGTCTCCCCCGCCTTCTTGTGGCCCTCCCCCCGGAAAGTGCTTAACGGTCAAAGCGACACTGTCAGCACTCAATGTTTCACCTTGCAAGTTCTTAACAAGCACCGTCATGATCTCACTCATAAGATCAGCACTTTCAGTAAAAGTCTCATGAATACGGTACCAGCGTGGTTCCGTAGCCAAATCAGCCATATAACCATAAATTGAACGAATACCCACCGCAGACCATTCTTGACGCACAGCTTCAGCAAATTCAGCAATCAAAGTCATATCTCGCGTTGCTGCCAAGCCAGCTTCTTTAGGCCACTCAGAAAAAGACCCTGCTGGCACATTAATGCCAGGGCGAGCATTTGCTTCATAGTGATTACGCGCATTTGACTTAAAAAGCAAAGGAATACCCAAACGATTTGATTCTGCTAGTTCTTGCATGAGATTCATAAACTGAGCAGCCTCATAAGGCGTAACATCAGCACCCCGCATAATACTTTCTTCAAACACCATTGGCTTAGCAGTAATAGGATTCCTAAAAATAAACCTCGTCATGTGCTCATCAGACAAATACGCTATAGCCGTATCTGACAAGCGCCCCCCAGCTTTTGCGTTCAGGGTTTGAATAAGCAACATACCTGCCTTTTCAGGCAACGTCATTTGCTTAAGCAAATCAGCAACGCGCGCCTCTACAGGCAAACGCCAATCTTCATAAGGGTCTAACTTACCGTTAGCATTAAGATCCTTAAATACCTGCCCATCAATGCTTAAAAGCTGCTTATTTCTAGCTTCTATTTTTGGAATCATTAGTTTCTATTCCCTCCTGAATATAAAACTTATCAAAGCACTATTTCTTAAAATCTAATCAGACAAGATAGAAGCCTAGACACTTTAGCCCTAAGCAAAACAAGCACTCGAGTAACTTTTAGCACTATCCTTTTACAGCGGAGGGTCATTATTACTCTTTTGGGCTAAGCTTGTTAATAGCTTTCTTGTTTCCCCTCTAATTAAATAATGCTTGCGTTGAGCCTTGACCTTTACTGTTTATTAGCAAATAATACCCAAATGCCCCACTCGAGCGAGATTATTCTGGTTAAAGACGAAGCTTCTATTCGCATTTTGCAACTTAATCGTCCTGCTGTTCGTAATGCACTTAGTCAGGCTTTACAAGTTTCTTTGCAGCAGCATTTAAATGAAGCTCAAGAAGATAAAAGTGTTCGGGCGGTCATCTTGACAGGTGCTGGTTCAGCGTTTTGTGCTGGCCTTGATCTTGATGAGTTAAAAGCAATAAGTAATCGTAGTACTGAAGAGAATCGTAAAGATTCTGAGCGTTTTGCTAAACTCTTAGAAACAATTTATAGCTTTGACAAACCTGTCATTGCTGCTCTTAATGGTCATGCTATTGCGGGGGGCGCAGGTATTGCCTCTGTTTGTGACATGGTTATAATGAGTAGTGAGGCAAAGTTTGGCTATACCGAAAGCAAAATAGGCTTCGTTGCAGCGCTTGTTGGTATTTATTTGGTTAGGCAGGTTAGTGAAAAACATGCCAGAGATTTACTTCTTAGCGCTAGACTTATAGCTGCAGATGAAGCAAAAAAAATGGGCTTGGTGAATCATGTAACTGACGCTGCTAATGTTTTAGAGAAAGCCTTAGCTATAGCTAAAGACATGACTCAAAATTCACCAAGTTCACTAGCCATGACTAAAAAGCTGCTTGCAGCGGCACCAAGCATGGGTTTACAAGAAGGCATTCGTTACGCTATTGAACTAAATGCACTAGCTAGAACCACTGATGACTTAAAAGAAGGCATTGGTTCTTTTTTAGAAAAACGAAAGCCAGTCTGGAGCTAAGTTGATTCACCATATAGAAATTTACGTAAGTAATTTAAAACGCTCCACTGCATTTTGGAGCCCTTTCATGAAACAACTCGAGTATGAAGCTGAAGCCTGGTCGGGTGGCATGAATTACCGTCAGGGAAGCAGTTATTTGTGTTTTCTTGAAGCTGAGTCAGACTATTTAGCGGCAGGTTATCATCGCAAGCGTATTGGCTTAAATCATCTGGCTTTTCATGGTAAATCACGGGTTCATGTTGATGAGATTGCAGCTTGGGTGGCAGAAGCTGGATACTCCTTGCTTTATCAAGATAAATACCCGTACGCAAGTGGGCCTAACTATTATGCCTTGTACTGTGAGGACCCTGACAGAATTAAGGTTGAAGTCGTCGCACCTAATTGACCTTGTTTATCTGTGATAAAGATTGTTCAAAACATCAAGGTTTTCTATAATTTGCGCTTTAAATGGCCTTTGCTTTGAAAGTAGAGCTCGGCGAAGTTCTGCTTAATAACTGCCAGATGCTAGCAATATGGCAAAACAAAACAATCGGCACTAT
>CAYGTA010000376.1:0-4958 GCA_964352605.1 uncultured bacterium
CTAGTTTGAGTTTCGTCACGCTCGAGCCATGCTATGACAGCTTGCTCTTTTCGAAATTGCAAGCTAGGGTAATAGGCTTGAGACGTTTGATTACTGTTGACTGCGCCTAAGTTTTGCCAGTTGTTTTCTACAAAGTAGGCTAACTCAACGTTTTCTTGCTCAGCTTTGCTTATGACCCACAGGCTAACAGCAAGTTGGCCTTTAGGGCTAACAGCTATGCTTGGGTAAACCGCCCTTTCATCACTATAGTATTCAACTGCGCCACCTAGTGATTGCCATGTTTGGTTCTGCCAGTGCTTTACATAAATGTTATTGCTATGACTAAGCAAGTCATATTCACTCCACGCAATGACGGGTTGCCCTTTCAAAATAGCGAGTGAAGGCATATCTGCTCGCTCATAAGGATTCATGTTTAATGATGAACCAAGTTGCTGCCATGTTTGAGCTTTTAGGTGTTTCACATGAATATTCCACGCTTTATCTTGTTTGCGGTCTTCACGCCAAGCAAGATAAAGATTTCCTTCTTGATTTAGAACCAAAGCCGGATAAGAGGCATTTTGCTGAGCGTCAAGATTTAAAGCTTCACTTTCAGTTGACCATGTTTTGTTGCTGAACTGAATAACCTTGAGTTGCTGATTATCATGATGTTCAATAAAGGCAACATAGAGACTTTCACCTACTGCCGCAAGTACGGCAGATGTTCTTGAATAATCTGAACTTGGAAAAGCAAGATCTGACCAACTCAAACCTGTCCACTCAAGAACTTTAAGGGTGCCTACATCAGTAAGCTCATCATAAGCTTGCCAAGCAATAATCGGCTTGCCAGTTTGGGTCAAAATGAGTTGAGGTTTAAAGCTTTGACCTGTGGGGGTAATGCTTGGCAGGTTAAGCCAACTCTTATCTTTTCGTAGCTTTACCTTTAGGCTTTCTCTATCTAACCACATCACTGCTAAGTCCCCCTCTATATTTGTAGCAAGCTGCACAGGTAATTCCTTAGGTTTGTATTCGTTAATAAGACTATGAGGTAACAAAAACCCTTCTTCATTTTGCAGCAGCGTCCAGACCAACGTTTCATGAAGAGCATTCCCCGCAAGATCTTCAACAGCTAGCTCGAGTGTTACTGTTTTGCTTTTCTGTAGGTCTCCTTTGACGCTTAGGCTTAGTTCATTTTTGGAGTAACTGAAGTCTGTTTCAAGTTGCTTAGCGTCATCTGTTTTGAGAATTAATTGGCTTGCATCTAAGTTCGTATCATTAATGGTTTCTGAAAAGCTTAAGTTAATAACGTTAAAGTCATCCGGTGGCATATTGCTGAAAGAGGGTGAAGCAGCTTGAAGGGTGGGTGGTGTTCGGTCAAGCTCAAAGCTTAACTGTGGGCTTTTAAAGTTTGTTTCGTCAAACTTAGCCACAACAAAAATAGAGTGCATACCTTCTGCAATATGCTTACCTGACCATATAAAGACAAGGGTTGTTAACGGTTCAACAAACGGCTCAAAAGCTAAATCTCTTTCTTTTGAACCATCAAGCCAAAGTTCAAGACTGTCCGGCTGGCTTCCATCAAGGTTAAGACTAAACTCGAGCGTGTCTTTGCTGAGCGTTGTGTTTGTTTCTAGGCTGAGCTTTAGGTGTTTGGGTTTTTCTATTGGAGTGGTTTGAGGTATGTTTGTTTGGCAAGCACTCATGAGTACTAAAATGATTGTTGCTAAGAAAAAATAGTTCTTCACATTCGTTTTAGGAAACAAGGATTTGATTGAAAAACCTAAGACATGAACTAGCATAGTGTGAGCTTAGCTTTTTATGTTAGAACTGAGGTCGGTTCAGTACTTACAAAACCTGTAAGTAAAAGTCTTACGGCTTGAATCTTTTTTGAGCTAAATGACTTATGGGTGCATTTCGTGTTTTTGTAGAGCTTTGCTGTGCACGCTTAAGGCATTTTATTTAGCTATCGGAAGTCTAAAAGGAGTTGCTAGAGTAGGGACTTTTTCAGTAATAGGGTAGTCAGAAATTTGTGACTTTGGCTTAGTTAGATATTGGCTAGTGCGACCTAGGGGAGTAAAAACCAAGCAACTCAGGTGCTGGTGCAATGTTTCTTGGAACTGCAATTATAATCAAAACACCCATCTTTCGGACAGAGCTGTCAGACTTTTGCTGACTTTTATACCCCGTTGCGTTGCTAGCCTAAGAAGTGTTTAGAAAACCAAATTCTAATTTAATGTCTTTGCTACGCCTTGGAGGCCAAGAATGAGCAAAAAGTGGGTCTATCGTTACAGTGAAGTTGATCAAGTTGAAAGCTACGCAAATCATGATTGGGATAAAGTACGTGCATTACTAGGAGGGAAGGGTGCAAACTTGGCAGATATGACGCGTTTGGGTGTACCTGTCCCTCCAGGGTTTACGGTAACAACAGAAGCCTGTAATGCCTATTTAGCATCAGCTGAAAGTTTTCCTGAAGATCTATGGGAGCAAGAACTTGCAGCACTTAAAGATGTTGAGACGCTAACCAAAAAAACCTTTGGTGATCCTAAAAACCCTCTGCTGGTTTCTTGTCGTTCAGGTGCCAAATTCTCTATGCCAGGCATGATGGATACCATTTTGAACATTGGCCTAAATGATGAGGTCGCTTTAGGACTTATAGAGCGAAAATCTGAGCCACGTTTTGTCTATGACTCTTACCGTCGACTGGTACAAATGTTTGGCAGTGTTGTACTCAACGTACCTGATGAAGTGTTTGAAGCTGTCATAACAGCAAGACGCCGCAAAGCAGAGGTAAACACAGATGCTGAACTTAGCGCCCAAGACTGGCAAACCGTTACTCAAAAATTTAAAGAAATTATTAAAACCTACACTGGTGAAGCATTCCCAAAAGAGCCTTTAGAGCAACTTAAACTTGCCACCGAAGCTGTCTTTAAATCATGGAATGGTAAACGCGCCAGAGACTACCGAAATGCTGCGCATATTGCCCATGATTTAGGTACCGCTGTCAATATTCAGACCATGGTGTTTGGCAATATGGGTGATGACTGTTCAACAGGTGTCGCCATGTCACGCAACGCCTCAACAGGAGAACCCACACTCGAGGGTGATTATCTTGTAAATGCACAAGGTGAAGATGTTGTGGCAGGCATTCGCTTAACGCAAGCTATAAGCGATATGCAGCTAGACATGCCCGAGATCTATGCTGAATTTGACGCCATTGCCAAACGCTTAGAAAAACACTACCGAAATATGCAAGACATGGAATTCACAGTAGAGCACGGCAAACTCTGGATATTACAAACACGAGATGGCAAACGCACCGCCCAAGCTGAAGTCCGCATTGCTGTAGACATGGTTGACGAAGGCCTACTCAGCAAAGAAGAGGCTGTAGCTCGAGTGAAACCCGAACAAATCGAGTTTTTCTTACACCCACAACTCGAGTCTCAAGCTAAGCAAGATGCCATGTTGTTGGCTAAGGGGCTTAATGTCTCACCGGGTGCTGCAGTAGGGGTGATTGCGTTTGATGCAGATCTTGCTGAACGCTGGGCGCTTGAAGATGGTAAAGACGTGATTATGCTTCGTCCTGAAACCAAACCTGATGATGTGCACGGCATGTTAGCAGCCAAAGGCATTGTGACAAGCCGAGGCGGGCGTACTAGCCATGCAGCGCTCGTAGCAAGGCAGTTTGGGAAGCCTGCTGTGGTTGGCGTTGCAGAGCTAGATTTAGATTTAGATGCTCGAGAGCTTCATGTTGGTGACTTGGTGTTTAAAGAAGGTGATTACTTATCTATTGATGGCACGACAGGTGAAATTTATGCTGGTAAACTTGATACGGTTGTGCCAGATATTAGTAATGCTTACCTAACTAAGCTTTTAACTTGGGCTGATGAAATTAAAACGTTAGGTGTCTGGGCAAATGCAGATTATCCGCAAGATGCCAAGCGGGCACGCAGCTACGGCGCTAAAGGCTTGGGCTTAGTACGTACTGAGCACATGTTCTTTCAAACAGAACGCTTACCCATTGTGCAAAAAATGATTATGGCTAAAACACCAACAGAGCGTAGCGAAGCTATTGAAAAGCTCTTACCCATGCAGCGTAGCGATTTTGAAGGCATCTTTAGAGAAATGGACGGGCTGCCTGTTGTTATACGTTTACTTGACCCGCCTTTACATGAATTTTTACCTGCCTATGATGAGTTAATTCAAGAGCTTGGTGACCTTAAAGTTCAGGTACAGCATTTGCAAAGTATGCGTGACATAAACCGTGTCTTAAATGAAATACGCAGTAAAGAAGACTTCCTCGAGCGTGTCACTTCTTTACGTGAAGCTAACCCAATGCTAGGTACAAGAGGCGTTCGTTTAAGTTACATGATTCCTGAACTTAGTAACATGCAGGTACAAGCTATTTTTGAAGCTGCCATTAAAGTCAGTAGAGAAGGCGTTAGTGTAATACCTAAAGTCATGATTCCATTGGTGGCTCATGCAAATGAACTTAAACATAGTATAAAAAATGTAAAAGAACTTGCAGAAAAGCTGCTGACCGACGCAAAGCTAGACCTGCCCTACAAAGTAGGTACCATGATTGAAGTTCCTAGAGCTGCACTGGTTGCAGACGAACTAGCTGAAACCGCAGAGTTTTTTAGCTTTGGTACAAATGACTTAACTCAAACAACCTTCGGAATTTCACGAGATGACGCCGAACGAGGTTTCCTAGTTAAATACCTTCAGGATGGCATTTTGCTAAATAATCCTTTTGAAACAATTGACCAAGCAGGTGTTGGAGAACTCATTTCACTAACAAAACAATTAGGCCGAAGTGCCAGAGCAGAACTCGAGCTTGGTATTTGTGGTGAGCATGGTGGGGATCCCAAGAGTATTGCGTTTTGTCATGATGTCGGTCTGAATTATGTGAGCTGTTCACCTTATCGTGTGCCTATTGCGCGGCTTGCTGCAGCTCACGCAGCTTTAGCTAATCCTGTTGGACA
>CAYGTA010000377.1:0-4957 GCA_964352605.1 uncultured bacterium
TTGAATACGGATAAGGCACTTTTCGTCGCATAAACTTACGGGTATCTTCAGGTACTTCAAAGCCAAACTTTTCGTAAAGCCCATGAGCATCTGCAGTTAGAAGCGTCCAGGTACGCAAACCCTTAAAAGCTTCGTAATTCACAATTGTATCAATAAGCCAAACACCCAGCCCCTGCCCCTTATGCGCCTCTAAAATAAACACATCAGCCAGATACATAAACGTTGCGTAATCGCTTATAACTCGAGCAAAACCAACTTGCTCAGCTTCTTTAAAAACGGCAAACGGTAATGACCCTTCAATTGATTTTTCAACCACTTCTAAAGGAATACCCTTCGCCCAGTAACTATTTGTCAAATAGCTATGGATAAGGTGCAAGTTAAGCTTCGTTCTATCTGTTGATAGTTGGTAATCACCTTTAAACCACTCTGTTTGCATATAGCTTTTCTCCTGCACGCCAAGCGGCTTTGGTTAATCTATCCATACCCGTTGGCAAGCTAAGCTTTTCAGCCTTTAAGTACGCCATAAAATCAGCAACCGCACACTCGAGTGCGGTTAGTATGGCTTGGCTTGGCTTGGTTTCTTTTTCCCAGTACCACTTTATAAGCTGCCAGTTGCCCTCTTTTAAACGTGAATCAAAGCGTGCCACCAGCTCATTTCCGTAAAGCACAGGCAGAACGTAGTAGCCCCATTTGCGATCTTTTTCGGGTTTATAAACTTCCCAAAGGTAATCAAAATTAAAGATATGCGCTATGGCTTTTCTGTCCCACATGAATTGGTCTAGTGGTGCAATAAAGCGCATGCTTGGCGCTAGAGGCGCGTCATCTAATAACTTAAGCGTGTTGGTCGGTGCATGAAAAACCTGCCCGTCAAGCTCAATGCGAACTAAGTCAGCTTTTTTAACAAGTTTCTCAATGGTCTTGTTGCGCTCAGCAGCCTTAATATGAAGTGACCACACTTCTGTACTGGCTTTGGGGCTAAGCAAAGCAACTGCTTTATGACGCAGTAAAACCAAAAAGGCAATGGCTTCTGCGTCTGTTAAGTTGGGGGCAGACAGCAAAGCTTCAGGAATAATATGTTGAGCTAAATCATAAACATGATGCCCATGCTTACGACTATGCGTAACAACATCACCTGTATGCCATAAGGCTCGTAAAATATTTTTAGTGAGTTTAGGGCCATGCCAACTACCCTCCCAAGCTTTAATATGCGGTTGAAATTCAAAAGCAGAGCTTGTTAAAGGCCCACGCTCTTGCAATTCAGCTAAGACACTTGGCACCAGCTTTTTATAAGGCTTCAAAACATCTTTATGCCAGCGTTTTCCATGCCACTTATGAAAAATGCGCCGAACTGGCCAGTCTTGCATAAGCACCAAAGACGCCTGCTTATCCCAAAAATCATAGATAAAGCGCTCCTCATAAGCCAAGCGCTGCCAGTCATCAACAACATACTTAGGCACTCGAGCTTGCAGCATAAGGTCATGGTTGCGCCCTACTGGGTTGAGGGGGTCAAACTGAACACTACCGAAGTCTTGAAAGACTTCTTTTAAAGTTCTGGCTTTAAAGTGATGTTTAACAAGTAAAGCTCGAGCGTCTTGTTTGCTTAGCTGTAGGGCAGACATAGCTAAAGCCTAACAAATTAAAGGGTTAAATTCGCATTTCATCTTTTACTCGTTGCTCATTACTGATAAGTCACTTACCGCATTGGGTACTAGCACCTAAGGCTCTATCAGCACAAATAATACCGTTACCATAAATACTTGGCGTCATACTGGCATCATCATAAAAAGCAGATGCTTTCAAGGCTGCTTTTATTTGATCTGGACTTAAAGCACTATTTTGACTAAGCATAAGCGCAGCAACACCCGCAGCAAAAGGTGACGCCATAGACGTACCCCGCAAACAGCCATACTCGCTTGTTTTAGGGTAAGTACTTAACACTTCACTGGTACCGTTACAAGTAAACGCAGTTGTAACCCCACCGGGCGCCATAAAGTCAACCGAAGGCCCATTGGTATTGTAATTAGAGAAACTCGAGCGTTCTAAGTTTGCATCTACTGAGCCTACAGCTATGACATTCGGGTCGTTAGCTGGCGCTAGAACAAGGTCTGACTGACCCGCATTGCCACTAGCGGCAAATAAAACAGCACCGTTATTTTTTGCCGTAGCTATAGCTTCTGAGAGAGCTTGCAGTTTATCTGGAATAGCAGCGGGGTCTACACCTAAACTCATGTTAATAATTTGAGCTGGTTTAAGGTTTGGTGCTACTCCTTCTAAAGGCACACCTGCTGCCCATAAGATAGCATCAACAAGGTCATCTACTCGACCTGTTATGCCTCTATCATCAAATACTTTAATGGGTAAGATTTGGATAGCTGAACTGTAAGCCACCCCTGCTATACCAAGTTCATTATTACCACTAGCAGCAGCAATACCTGCTACGTGCGTTCCATGCTCTGACTTACCCCCATTTGGCAAACCTGGGTTAGGGTCATTATCATCACCATTAAAGTCGCAGCCGGGCAGCATTTTATCAATCAAATCTTCATGCGTCATATCTACACCACTGTCAATAATAGCTAACACCACATTGCTACCCCTAGACTCAACCTCCCAAGCTTCAGGTAAGCCAAATTCACTTAGATTCCACTGCTCTGCGTAAAGCGGGTCATTAGGCGTAGCTAACGTTGTTAAAAGGTAATTAGGTTCTGCGTAAAGCACGTTCGGGTCTTGCAGAAGCTGTTCAGCAAAAAGGTTGACATCTTGCCCAAAAGGCACCTCAATAAGAGAAGGCCTATGCGTACTCGCAGCTTTAATAAGCTTAAATTGATAACGTGTTTGCAAACTTGATTCTAGACTTCTGAGGCTCGTCAAACGCTGAGTAACATTAAGACTTTGACTAGCAAAAGGCTCACGGTACTTAACAAGTAATTCTTGTGCACCATTCCTCAAAGCTCGAGTATGGCTTTGTAAAGCCGTTCCTTCACTACTCGGGTAGGTCCCACAAGCAGCCAAGCCAGAGCCTTCTAACAAAAGGGATGTCCATAAGACTTTTATGCCACCATTAGAATCAAACCGAATACTGTTAACAATACTCGTATTAGCATCTATCGCTGTTGAGTCAGCAATAATAGTTAGTGTTTCGCTTTCACCTGCTTCTAACCTACCTTCACTTGGTTGAATGCTAATAAGTTCTGACTCTGATAAAGCTGACCAGTCAAGCACAGAACTATCATCGCCTTCATTACGAATCTGCATGGTTGCTGCAGGTCTATCTTTGGTTAAGGCAATCGTACCGTTCGACAAAGTCATTCTGGCAGCTGCAGGGGGTGACGGAGGCGGTACCTGAACAGCAAGGTCCTTCTCACCACCGTTAAAAATAATCTTAACAACAACATCATCTTCACGCTCTAAAGACTCCCAATTACTAGCTAGCGTGACAATTACTCTTTGAGATTCACCATCCAAAATACTGCCACTATCAGGCTCAATACGTATTAAATCTGACTTGGTACTCGCCGACCACGTTAAAACCGTGCCATCTTGGCTCATATTACGAATCGTAAAAGACTCTGAAAACACAACCGAAGTTAAAGACAAACTCGAGCTTGAAAGTTGAATCGTTGCGCTTGGGCCTGTTTCTCCGCCACAAGCTAATAAGAAGATGAGCATAAGGATGCTGAGCCACTTTAAGTTCATAGGTATCAGTTTAGTCATTTGCATCCTTCAAAACCATAAAAAGTTCCATCTCAACTATGTTAGTAAGCTTAGAAACCTATTGCGTTTCTTTGCTTAGTTCTAAAAATTTGCCAAAAAAGCTTAAAGCCTCTGTTAGGCAACCTTAGTTTAAAGGATTTGCTCTGACACAAGTATGACTTTAAGCTGAATAAAATGAGCATACACCCTAATGCGTTTAGCTTTAGCGAGGTATGCTTGACTGCGTGACAAACTCCGAAGAAACCTTAACGCAGCGCAAACTCAAACATGTTGACGTCTGCCTTGACTACCCTGTTGAGTACCAAACAAGAACCACAGGCTTTGAAAACTACGACTTACCCTACTGCGCGTTACCAGAAACCAACTTAACAAAAATTGAAACAAAAACCAGCTTTTTAGGCAAACCCTTAAACGCACCCCTTCTGATTGGCGCCATGACAGGCGGAGCAGATAAGTCAGCCGTTATAAATAAAAACCTAGCACTAGCCGCCGAAAAGCTAGGCATTGGCCTTATGCTAGGCTCTCAACGCGTCATGCTGGAACACGCCAGCGCTATACCCTCTTTTAACGTTAGGCCTTATGCACCAACCGCACTCGTTATAGGTAACTTAGGCGCAGCTCAACTCAATAAAGGCTACGGTGCAACCGAAATTATTAGAGCGATTGAACTCATAAAAGCAGACGCACTCGCCATTCACACAAACCCGCTACAAGAAGCCCTACAAGCAAACGGAGATTACGATTTTGCTGAGCTCATTCCTAAACTCAAAGGCATTCTTAGTAACGTTCCATACCCTGTACTACTCAAAGAAGTAGGGCACGGCCTAAGTAGCAACCTTGCTCTAAAACTAAAAGACCAAGGCTTTGCAGCTTTAGATGTTGCAGGTGCAGGCGGAACCTCATGGGCAAAAGTAGAAGACTACGTAAACTACGGCAAACTCAAACACGCCGAACTAACAGAATGGGGCATACCCACCGCCACTGCCTTAAAAGACGTGCATAACGCCCTACCAGACATGCCACTCATAGCTTCAGGTGGCATAAGAACAGGCTTAGATATAGCCAAAGCTCTAACTATGGGCGCTCGAGTAGTAGCACTCGCCAAACCCCTATTAGCCCCCGCGCTAGACTCGAGTGACGCTGTTATAGAAAAACTAGAAAGCCTCATCTTTGAACTCAAAGTCGCCATGCACTGCTCAGGCAGCAGCAACCTGCAAGCCTTAAAAAAACTCGAGCTTATTAA
>CAYGTA010000378.1:0-4954 GCA_964352605.1 uncultured bacterium
AGATCGCGTTTACTTTATTAATAAAGTAAACGGAAATAGTATAAGCAGTTTAGTATCAGTCGCTGCTGCAATGTTTCTTGGAACTACAATTTTATGCTCAAACACAAAGATTTGTAAAGAATTACTCGATTAAACATTACATTTTACAGTACGCCTCAGCTTAGTTCAGGGCGTCTATTTGGTGTTACATAAACCGTTTTTTGTTGCGTGTAATGCACAGCACCCGCAGGAGCACCTTTAACTTTCCAAACGTTTTTGCGTAAGGTGTAGTCAACAGGTACATTCTCAGAGTCACCTGCTTTTGAATAGGCAGCTGCAAGTTGCGCAGCAAACAAGAGAACTTCAAAAGGAATATCTTTGTTATTTGCTTGAATGATGACATGAGAGCCTGTGTAACCCTGAACATGAAGCCACATATCTCTTGACTTAGCAATCTTAAAGCTCACAACATCATTTTCACGGGCATTTCTACCCACAATAATGCTGTAACCAAGCGGACCTTTATAGCGAATACCCGGCTCGAGTCTTGTTTGCTTTTTGCTTTGCGGTACAAATTCATTTAAAAGTTCTTTGAGTTCTTTTTCGTTTTTTTCTTCTAGGTTTTCTTGAATGGACTGAATGGTTTTAAGTTCCTCTTCTAAATCTTGCTTTCGGTCTAAAGATTGTTCAGCTCGAGCTTGGCGTTTTTTGATGCGTTGGTAGAACTGTTCTGCATTTGCAGAGGCGCTTAGTTTTGGGTTTAGTTGAATGACTAGAGGCTGCCCTTCAAAGTCAGTGAGTTCTGCTTTGGTCGCATTAGCTTTAACTTGATGCTGATAGGCCATAAGCACGTCGGCTTGTTGTTTTAGGCTATCAACTTCTTGAGCATTTTTGATAGCTCTGTAGATATCTTGCAGTTGTTTGCTTACTAGCGTTTCTTTTTTTTGTAAAGCTAAATTAAGGCGTTCTAACTGTGATTGCCGCTCTTCACGTTTACGTAAAGTTTCAACATCTGGTAGCTCCAAAGCTTCACGCATTACCTGACTGGGTTCTTTAGCTATGCGCTGCATAACTGGGTAAAGTGCTTCTAAATCTTGAGGCTCGAGTGTTTTGCTTAAACTTGTGCCTGAACTTATGGCGAGTGCTTCAGTTAGGCTGGGGCCAAAGCCATCGACAAAGCCTCGAAGTTTTTTTAGCGTTTTGCCTTCAAGCTGTGTTAAGTCTTCTTTTTTTAGCACCCTTGGATCTAGTTTTTCGTAAGGGGGTGGTGAGTTGTAAAGTCCGCCTGCTTTTACTTGTCTGAAGCGGTTTATATCAGCACTAATTTCTCTAGCTGCGCCCAATATGATGTTCTTGTCATTAATGAGGATAAGGTTGCAGTTTCGCCCTGTGAGTTCAGCGATGAGGGTGACAGCTGCTGTGGGTACGAAGCCTCCACCTGCACCAAAATGAAGCCTTACAACCCTATCTAGTTTGTCTTGCTCGATTTTTTCTAGCCTTCCGGTTACTTTGGCAACTAGCAAATCTTGAAAGCTTGTAAACGTAGTCGTAGTGCTTGGGTAGCCATCCTCAAAGGCAATGCGGGGGTTAGGTGGACGGTTAAACAACCATAAGCCTTTTTTGCCTAAAGGTAATATGAAGGTGTAGGGGTCAGGGAAACGCCAGCTTAGTCTTTCATGAGCGTTTGCGCCTATATCAGCTAGAACTTCGGCTATTAGTAAACCTTCCACGCAGCTGAGTGTACGCAGTTAGCTTGGCTTTAGTGGCAGGTTAGCTTACATCTTCCTTTTGGCTATAAGAGAAATCGCAGCAGCTTGCACCTTCCATGAGCGTTTGGCTTCTCTTAAAGTCTATCTTATCGCTATAACCTTCGATTAAAGCTGCATCTCGGTTGCAAGACAACGTTGCTCCTAGGTCAGCCATACCCAGCGCGCGGTACATTTCTGCGTATTTACAACGTTTCACATTAAAGCGCCATGTTGATTCATTTTGTTCTAAAACATCAATCTCTAGTGCGCCACCACGAAACCACGGCTCCCACTGGTCAGCAAACGCAGTCACCGTTTCAGCTTGGATTTTTTCAAGCATGGCTTGACCCACTGCTTTTGCTTCATCAATTACTATGGTTTTAAGAAGGTCTTTTGCTTTTTCTTCACCTAGCTCTGTTTTAACTGCTTCATAGAAAGGCTTTAAGATTCTGGCTTCAATTTCACGACGTGTTAATATGCCAACCTGCTCGTTAAGAGTATCCTTAGTCATAAACTCAGCTTAGCTGTAGCAAGCTAAAAAATCAATTTAATTTAGCGCTATCTTGCAAAGACTCACGAGCACTACTAATGTAGCTTTTTAAAGTCGGAACCCACTCATCATGCGGACTCAAGTATTTAAGTGCTTGTTCAGAATGAAAAATAAGGCGTTCAGGTGTCGCATGAGATTCACGCGAAAAGGTTTGCGCCAACATGAGTTGCGCTGATAACCACAAGCTACTGCCCTCATTTACATCTGCCGCTGCCTGCTCAAAGTGTCGCTCAGCCTCTACAAAATGATAATACTCGAGTGCGACGTTACCTAGGCATAAGCTGGGTAGGCCTTTAACTTCATGGTCTTTTGCGTAGTTTGCTAGGGCCTTAGCATGGTCAAAGTTACCTAGTTTGTAAAGCACCATGGCGAGTTCAGCGCAGGCTTCAGCTCGTTTTGGATAACGCACATCTTTAACTACGGTTTCTAAGGCATCTTTGGCTTTAGCGTATTGCTCTTCAGCTTTTAAGAGATTGCCATATTCATGCATAAGCATGCTGTACTGTTCACTTGAAACAACCGAGAATGCCTGCTGGTAGGTATCTATTGACTTATCTATTTGACCTAAATCTGCAAACAGTCTGGCAAGTTCTAAGACGATTTCAAAAGGCAATCCCCCATGTTTAATAATGCTGTTGTAAGCTGCGTGCATACAAACAAAAGCGTCTTCAAACTGACCTGAATGCCTTAACGCAACACCTTGAAGGTATTTTAGACGCACAAAGCCAATGTCATCTTCAGGAACCTGAAGTTGTTGTAAAGTTTCAAAAGCATGTTCAGGTTGCGCCATGCGTAACTGTGCTTCTGCAAGAATAAGTAAGACTGCATGTTTTTCTTTTTCTTTAAGATCCACAAGCAAACTTTGATAAAGTGTAATAGCTTCAGACTCTTTCCCTCTGGCCATATAAACATCTGCTAACATACGCTTTTGTAATTGCTTATAAGCCAACGGAAGCGCACTAAGCTCGAGTTCTTCTAAAGCGCGGCTTGCCGTGCGTTTAGCACCTAAATTAACAAACGCCCGAGCAACATGAAAGTTGACAAAGGCGTCTTTTGTTTTTAATAAATCTCTAAGTTGTCTTTTAAGGTCATTATGATTTTCACCTTCCAAAACAGCATACTCGAGTTCAAGACTTCTGTAGAGTTCTTCACTAATAATATTTTTATCAAAGTTTTTTGCGTGACTTAAAGACGCTTTGCCTTTTTCTAAACGGCTTTCAGCAAACAATAGATACGCTGCAGCTAAATGCAGTTGTCCTTGAGCGTGATTAAGCTCTAGAAATAACTTATCTAAATGCCTTAGAGCTTCATCATGTTTACCTTCTGCATAGGCTTTGTAGGCTGGAGCTACGGTTTGCCATGCTGACTTTTCTGGACTCAGCTTTACGGTTTTAGCTAGTTTAGCTATTGAGCCTTTTAGAACGCTTGTAATCGCTTTGTTTAACTGCACAGATTAAACCTATCAAGCCTTTAAAGATGCTTCTTTGAGAAAATGCACATCCTTAGTGCAAAGCGATAACAAAAGCAAGATTTTTCATGCTTTTAGGCTAAGAACTGTTTTTTGACTATAAAAAGGGAACGGTGCGCGGGCCTTCCCCGTTCGGCAGTTCTGGTTTTACCTGATGGAATGACTCAACCATAAGCCTTCTAGGAAACTTCTGCATAAAACTAAGCACACTAAAGGCTTGCGTTTTATGTTCACCCATGGCTTTTAATTTTGCTTCAAGCTCGAGTTCTAAATGAATAAAATGGGTAGCGTAGGCATGCTTGCCAGCTATTTCTTCTGGTGCCATAAAACCAGCTCGAGCTGGTCCGTTGTAGGGGCGCTCGCCTGCAAAGTAAAAGAGTTTTTCTAGCTTGTGCTTGGCTTGATCTATGGCTTTTAAGGCAAAAAGATGCGTGTAAACATGGTCAGGGTGACCGTTGGAGCCGTTGGGGGCAAAGGTTAGTATCTTCTTAGGCTTTAATTCGTCAATGAGTGCGGCTATTTTAGGTACAATGTCTTCTTCTGAAATGGCTTGTAAGCCGTCACGGTGAGGCATACCTCTATCACCGTCAGGTACATAATCAGGATAATCCCAGATATGAACTTCGGGCACGCTTAAGGCAGCTAAAGACGCTCTTAATTCTGCTTCACGAACATCTGGAAGTTCTTCTTGGGTGCATAGCCCCAAATTGCGACCTGCACCGCCACGCGTCAGGGTTAGGGTGGCAACCTTTTTTCCATGACTTGCCATTCGTGAAAAAAGGCCTCCACAGCCAAAAACTTCATCATCAGGATGCGGAACAATAAGAAGCAATTCTGTCATACTAGACATCATATAAGCTTTGGTATTTCTATAAGTCGAACTAACCTACGTTTATTTACTTCTTATACCAAGTCCGAAAATACAGTTCATAAACTCTCTTAGCGTTTAGTTCGTTCCACTCGGACTTGCTAGCTGTTTCAATGCTCCAAGACCACGTTTAATTCCTTAAGGAATTAAACGTGAAGAATATAATACTAAACTGATTTAATCGTGTCATAAGACTGAGTGAGTCAGAGCGTAGTCCCCAAAGCTGTCTCGACTACGTCGGCAAGGCCAGAATTATAAAGCAGTGCGACATTTATACTTCAGCTTAGTATTAGTTCTAAACTTTCAGATGATTTTGGAAATAAATCTGAACAAGCTTAGCA
>CAYGTA010000379.1:0-4938 GCA_964352605.1 uncultured bacterium
GTTTACTTTATTAATAAAGTAAACGCGATCTTGGATCGTCGAAACAATACCAAGTACGATTGGGACGTAATCAACTCTGTAAGAGTTTATGAAGTACCTTTTCGTACTTGGTATAAGCAAGAGAGTCAGCTGCAAAAGGTAAAAAATAATAAAATAACAGCTCGAGTTTTAAAACTCGAGCTGTTATTTTTCTTGCTTTTTGCGTTAGTCTTTTTTGCGGCGGTAGCTTTGACCGAAACGCTTTTGGAATTTTTCTACGCGACCTTCGGTATCTATGAAGCGTTGTTGTCCTGTGAAGAAGGGGTGGTTGCCACTCCATACTTCAACGGTGATTTCGTCTCTGGTGCTGTAGGTTTCCATGACGACATTGCCTTCACTGTAGACCTTTGTGGGCACTAATTTGGGGTGAATATCTTTTTTCATTGCGTTGTTTCTCCTTAAAGCACGGGCTTGGTCGTGCTAAATCGCAAGGCAGAGTGTAGCAGATTAGTCTCTGTTTTGTATAGTTTGCTTTGCATTGCTCCTTTAAATCTATGAAAAGTTCATTTTGCAGTTTTTGATTTTTCTTAGATAGTATACATTTGATTTAGGGTTGATAGTTTTGAACTACAGTTCTAAACTTCTATCTTAATGAAGAAGTTTTAAGACAAAGATTGTCTTCTTGTGAGATGATTGTGTTATGACTGAGTCTAGGTAGAACGTTGCATTGATTGAGTGCAATGCTAATACTTGAGTTGCTCAAAAACGATAAGGTATTTACAAAATGATTAAAGGTATTTTTCTAAGTTTTTTATTGCTTCTGGTTTCACAAACATTTGTGCTGGCGCAAGCTTGTGGTGATCTTGCTAGACCAATTGCGTTTGCTGAGCAGGATTGGCCGAGTGCTCAGTTTCATACTGCGGTAGCAAAGTACATTATTGAAAAAGGCTTTGACTGTGAAATTGTTTTGGTTTCTGGTTCAACTTTGCCTTTGCTACAAGAATTAACGCAAGGCAATATTGATGTCATTATGGAAGTCTGGCAAGATGCCGTTCCTGAGAGTTACCTTAAAGCGAAAAATGAGGGTCTTGTTGTTGATTTAGGTTTAAACATGAGGGGGGTAGAAGGCTTTTTTGTACCTAAGTATCTTCTTGAAGATAGTCAGGGTAAGCTTTTAGCAGATTTGAATGCGGTTAGCGACATCCTAAATTATTCAGATGTTTTTGCAGCTGAGCAAGAAACACGTAAAGGCCTTTTTTACAATTGCGTTAAAGGTTGGCAGTGCGAGCAAATAAATGATTTGAAGCTCGAGCTTTATGGCTTAACGAAGGTGTTTACAAATTATAAGGCTGAGAGTTGGCTTGATTTTGAGGATGCTATTCTTAAGAGTTATGAGCAGGAGCAAGCCATGGTTTTTTACCATTGGGGTCCAACTTGGTTATTAGGTGAGCTTGATGTTGTAATGCTTGATGAGCAAGCGTTTGACGCGGAGCTTTGGCAAGCTATGAAAAATGCTATTAAAGAAGCGAACCCTGAGTTAGCAACAACGGCAGTTGCGTACCCTTCAAAAGAAGTTCATATTGTTGTTTCTAAGGCTGCTTTTGATGCTTTGCCTGAAGAGCTTCTGGCTTTTTTGACGGCTTACAGTATTGAGCAGAATTTGGTTAGTGATTACCTCGCGATTATGCGTAAAGAAAAACTCGAGCCTGATGCGTTGGCGTTACGTTTTTTGCAGGAGCAGAGTTATTGGGAGTCTTGGTTGTCAGCTGAGCGTCTTAGTCGAGTACGTGCTCCTTATTAAGTTGAAGTATTTTTTTGGCTGTGTTGGAATAGTTTGACGGTTAAGTAAGGCTTAGTTTGTTACCATGGCACAATGTTTGATCGTAATTGCACAATAGGTAATAGCCTTTTACAATTAAAACGTTTGCAGCGGTTTAATTGTCGAACTAGGTGAGTAAAAACAGATCTACTAAGTTGATGCTGTGTTTTACTTGAAGGTTGCTATATAAGAAAAGTTTAGAAGGTATATTCCAAATACTAAAACGCATATAATGGCTTTAGTATTTCTCAAGTATAAAAGCCTCGAAATGCATGATTCACTTAATAATTTACATTCTTTAAGAGCTTGTTTTCAGAGATTTTTACGGCTGCCTCTTTGAGTATCTCAGTGCGTGCTTAAGTAATGATTTAATGTTAGCTAAATACTCGAGTGTCCAGTTCGTCTTGAAGTTTCTGGTAAACCAGCTGGTTGTTCAAAGTAAACGGCTCTGATGGCAATTATAATGATTCTCTGTACGAGTATGTTGATATTTTTGTAGTTATTTGCTTAGTGTATCCGTTTGAGATATACCACTGCTTTGCTCTGAAGACATGTTTTAGAATATCTGAATGCACTCTATTCAAGAGACCTCCGATACCCTTGTTGTTCGTAGTGGCTCTATGTTGCCTTGGGCGGTAAAGGCACTTTTGCTCTGGGGGACTATCGGCTCTGCAGTTGACAGCGCACCTTGGTGGATTCCAGGGGTTATGGGGTCCCTGCTTGTTGCCATGCTCATCGTGAATCACACGTTTATCTCGTGGACGACCATTGACGGTCAACGCTGTGAGCTAAGCCAACGCGCCTGGACACTCTTTGGCCCACGGCAATACCTGCTTACACGGGACGACATTGTGAACATCGAGGTCGATACGGAGTACTGGGGGAGCAATTCTCAAAAGCAGCCTCGCCAAAGTCTGCGCGTAGTAGGTACCAATCTCGTTGTCGATGTTCATCACTCCAACCCAGACACTGCTGAAGTGGCAAAACACGAGGTGAAGATTCGGATGATGCTAGACCTTCCGCAGCATAGTACCGAGGCGATGGCTTTGCCTCCCATCGGTGAAGCGACTCGCACGATGTTGATTGATATCTGTACAAGGTTCGCTGACTGCCCTGGTTTCACACGCTGGGCAGATGTGCCCGAGACGGTCCAAGAACGCCTGTGTGAGGCGTGGACTTTGACCGATGGCAGCGACGAGCCAATGCTCTATATCGACGGTGGCTTCATGCAGTCAAACCCCCTGGGTCTGGCTGTCGGCACTCGTGGCTTGTACTGGTGCAATGACGCCATGTTGGCCCCCAGCCGAGTCGACCGTATGTCGTGGTCAGACTTAGCCGCCACCACGCCCACGCGCGACAAAGATGGCGATCTTTTACTTGGAAATGGCGTTCAGATAGGGCTAGGCGGGAGCACAAAACAAGATGATGTCTTGGCGCTGGTCGAGTCATTGATGGTTCTAGCTTAAGTGGAGTAGTAATACCCTAACGATACTAATCGAAACAGGCTGATCCAATCATCCGGGTAAAGTCATCAGTAATACTAAACTGATTTAATCGTGTCATAAGACTGAGTGAGTCAGAGCGTAGTCCCCAAAGCTGTCTCGACTACGTCGGCAAGGTCGGAATTATAGAGCAGTGCGACATTTATAATTCAGCTTAGTATAACTTCCCCCAAACCCTAGCAATTCTATAATTCTTTGAAGCTAGAAAATTAAGCTAATGTCCTTGTGTTTCATGCAAAGTCTCATAATTAACGGGGAATAGCGTTGTGTTGTGAGGGTTTGTGTCTAGTAATTATGGGGGGTAAACTACCTCTTATATGATTGATCGTTACAGTACGCCCGAAATGAAAACCTTATGGTCTGAAGCTAATCGTTACCGAAAGTGGTTGCTTATTGAGCTAGCTGTTACTGAAGCTTGGGAGGCTATGGGGGAAGTACCTGCGGGTACAAGCAAGTCTATTCAAGATGCTTTAGTGGGCAAAGAGTTAGATGAAGCCTTTGCTCTGCGGGTTGCTGAAATAGAAGCGGTAACTAAGCACGATATTGTTGCGTTCACTCGAGCTTTAACGGAGCGTATTGGTGATAGTGCTAAATACATTCATTTGGGGCTTACCAGTACCGATGTGGTTGACTCTGCCCAGAATTTGGTTTTGCGAGATGCTATCGACATTATTCTTGCAGATCTTGATGCTTTGGCTGAAAGTTTAAAAGAGAAAGCTATTACTTATAAGCATACGCCTTGTATTGGTCGTACTCATGGTATTCACGCTGAACCCATGACGTTTGGTCTTAAGTTTCTTACCTTTTACGCAGCTATTTTGCGAGATAAAGCTAGACTCGAGCGTGCACGAGAGGGGCTGGGAGTGATTATGCTTTCAGGTTCTATTGGTACCTATGCTCATATTCCTCCTTCAATTGAGGAAGCAGTTGCTGAGCGATTGGGCTTGATGGCAGACCCTATTACGAATCAAACTGTAGCGCGTGACCGTCACGCAGAACTCATGAATGCCCTTGCTATTTTAGGTTCGAGTTTAGAGCAAATTGCCGTTGAGATTAGGCATTTGCAGCGTACTGAAGTGCGTGAAGCACAAGAGGGTTTTTCTAAGGGGCAAACAGGTAGCTCGTCTATGCCTCATAAAAAGAATCCTATTTCGACTGAAAATATTACAGGGGTCGCTAGGTTGCTTCGTAGTAATGCGCAGGCTGCTCTTGAAAATGTTGTCTTATGGCATGAAAGAGATATTAGTCATTCTTCGGTTGAGCGTATTATTTTGCCTGATTCAACCAGTTTGGCGAGTTATGCTTTGCGCCGTATGACTCGAGTTATTAGTCAGCTTATTGTTTATCCTGAGAATATGCAGAAGAATCTTGATGCTTTGAATGGTCTGGTTTTTTCGCAGCGGGTTTTGCATAGGCTTATTGATAAAGGCATGATGCGTGAGGATGCCTATGACTTGGTGCAGCGCAATAGCTTAAAGAGTTGGGAGACTGCTCTGCCGTTGCAAGAGTTGATTGCGTCTGATGAGCTTAATCCTTTAACTGAAGATGAGTTATCAGCAGCCTTTGATGTGGCTTGGTATTTGCGTTATACAGATGCTATTTATGCTCGTTTTGACTTGTAGCTTGTGATTGGTGTAA
>CAYGTA010000380.1:0-4925 GCA_964352605.1 uncultured bacterium
CTCCTCTTGTGTCTTCTAACTTGTCTAGCATAGAATCAGCTACCTAAATTTATGGAGGTCTTTATGAAACGGCTTTTCTTTTTAATTGTTACGGTGCTGTTTGCATCTGCGTCTGCTCAGACGATTGCAGTGGTGACACCTTTTTTAGCACAACCTGGAACTCAGTTTATTGTTGAGGGGTTTGAGGCTGCCGCCACTACAAAGGGTTGGAGTGTCAATGTTATTGATACAGCAGGTGATGTTGCTGCGGTTATTAGTCGTATTGAAGATGCTGTTAATCAGGGTGTTGACGCCATTGTGATTAATGTTGATCCTGCTCAGATTGTTGCAGGTCTTGAGGTTGCTAAAGATGCTGGCATTCCCGTTTTTGGTATGGATTCAGGTGCTGACCCGCTTCTAGTTACTAATATAACGAGTAACGGTTACGCTATGGCTGCTGAAACGGCTACCTATGTGGTTGACCGTATTAATGGCGTTGGGAATGTTGTTATGTTTGTTTTTGACCCGTTTCCACCCGTGCAAAAACGCGGTATAATTGCGGATGCGCTTTTTGCGAATCATCCCGATATAACAGTTGTTGATCGCATTACGCCAGATGTTGCTGATGGTGGTATCGCTGATTCTAGAGCGCAGATGGAAGCGGTGCTAGCTGCTAATCCTGATGAGGGTAGCATTGCAGCGGTTTGGGCTGCTTGGGATCAGCCTGCGCTTGGTGCACTTCAAGCTATTGAAGCTGCTGGGCGTGAAGGTGAAGGCATTGTCATTGTTGGTATTGATGCCAACCCGCAGGCGGTTGATGCTATTGCTGCTGGTGGTAATTTTGAGGCCTCTGTTTCACAAGATTTTGCTGGTATTGGCGCAGCTACAGCTGACGCGGTTGAGCGCCACCTAGCTGGTGAAGTTATTACTCAGGGTGTTATTTATGTACCAACTAAACTCGTAACATCAGCAAATGTCTCAAACTTTATGGCTGAGTAGCTAAGTTTTTTAGTGAATAGAATCCCTTGTTTTAAGTAATTGACTTAGGATTCTATTCACTTTGAATTTATTTTCCTATCGTTAAGTAGTTTATTCTTTCATTTAATGAATGTCTATTTTTAATTTTTCTATGTCTTTATTATCTATAAACAACGCAAACAAAACCTACGCAGGCACAGCCGTTCTTAAAAACGCAAAACTAGAGCTTTTTGCGGGCGAAGTGCATGCGCTTATGGGTGAGAATGGTGCAGGTAAAAGTACCTTAATTAAGATTTTGGCAGGCGTTGTGTCACCTGATTCTGCTGTTATTTTGCTTCATGGTAAGCCGCTTAGTATTCACTCGGCAAAAGATTCTTTTGCAGCTGGTTTGCGTTTTATTCATCAGGAATTAAATGTGGTGCCCCAGCTATCTGTTGCCGAAAACTTGTTTTTGGGGCAGCTTTTCCCCAAGAAAATGGGCCTTTTGGTTGATTGGCGTCGCTTAAATGAACAAGCTAGTTTGGCGTTAGGGAAGCTTGGCATAAGCCACATTAAACCTACTGAGAAAATGGCTAGGCTTAGTACGGGTGATAAAATGCTAGTCAAAATTGCGAGTGCTCTGTTAACGGTAGGCGCTGACAAAGCTTCTGTCTATGTTATGGATGAACCTACTGCTGCGCTAACTGAAGAAGAAGCGAATCGTCTTTTTGAGGTAATTGCCGAGTTAAAAACTCAAGGTTGTGCTGTTGTGTATATTTCCCATCGGATTGATGAAGTTTTTACTTTGAGTGACCGTATAACCGTTATGCGAGATGGTGAAACCATTTCGACGCAAAAAACGACTAAAACCTCAAAAAAAGAGCTTATTCGTTTGATGACAGGTCGAGAAATGACGCAGACTTATCCTGAACGTACAGACTCGAGTTTTTCTCAAACTTCTTTAGAAGTTACTAATTTAGCGACTAAAACGCTTAGAGGAATAAGTTTTCACTTAGCCAAGGGTGAAATTCTTGGTGTAGTTGGCTTGGCAGACGCAGGTCAAAGTCAACTGCTGAGAGTGTTAATGGGTATAGATAAGAAAACCTCAGGCACTATAAAAGTCAACGGTCAAAAGCATAGTAATCAAAGTGCCAGTCAGGCATGGTCACGAGGTTTTGCTTTTGTGCCGGCTGAGCGCCGTACCGAGGGTTTAGTGCTTTCTCGAAGCATTCGCAATAATGTAAGTCTTGCAAACCTTAAACACTCGAGCTTTGCTGGTGTGTTTTTGAACCGGTCTAAAGAGACTCGCTTAGTGGCTGGGTTGGCTAAGAGTGTAGAGCTTAAGTCTGAGGGTATTGAGCAGCTTAGTTATCAGTTGAGTGGTGGGAATCAGCAGAAGCTTGTGTTTGCTCGTGCGTTGGCGGTATCTCCTGAAATTTTGTTGTTAGATGAGCCAACGCGAGGGGTTGATGTGGGTGCTAAGTTTGATATTTATGTGTTGCTTCGTGACCTGGTTGCGCAGGGCACTTCTGTCCTCATGTCCTCTTCTGATTTACCGGAGTTATTAGGTATGTGTGATCGTATATTGGTTATGAAAGATAAAGCTTTGTTTAAGACTGTGAGTACTAGGGGTTTAACGCAAGAAGCCTTACTGAGTCTTTGTTATGGTCATCCGCTTGAAGAGAACGTGGTTGAAGCGGGCACAAAGGGGCTTTTTGCATGATGGTGCTTAGGCAGCTTAGGCGCTTTGGCACTTTGCTCGGCTTTTTTAGCGTGATTTTGTTTTTTTGGCTGAATATTCCAGATACCTTTATGACCGTTCGTAATTGGCTTAATATCTCTCAACAAATCAGCATGTTAGCAGTGGTTGCATTTACTATGACCATAGTCATGGTGATGAACGATTTTGATTTGAGTGTCGGGTCCATGGCGAGCTTAGCGGGCATTGTTGCTGCACTGCTTTTTAGTCAAGGTCAACCCATTATTGTGGGTGTTAGCGCAGCGCTTACCGTTGGTCTGCTAGGCGGACTTCTAAACGGCATTTTGGTTAGCCTGCTTGGTATTTTGCCTTTTGTGGCAACGTTGGGTACTTTAACCATGTTTAGTGGTTTAGCTTTTTTGGTGAGTGATGGTAAAACTATTTTTGGGCGAGATATTCCTAGTGCTTTTGGTGGTTTTGCCAGAACAGGCATTCCTCTTGGCACTATGAATGAGCGTACTTTACTGTTACCTAATTTAACGCTAGTTGCCCTTATTGTTTTGCTTATTGTGTGGTTAATTTTAGAGCATACTACTTTTGGGCGTAAGCTTTACATGATTGGTGGCAACGCAGAAGCCTCCCATCTTGCAGGGGTTCGGGTTAGATTTTTACGTCTAATTGCCTTTGTTTTAACAGGATTTGGCGCTGCGTTAGGCGGGCTTATGTACGCAAGTCGTGTGGCATCTGCCAACCCAACACAAGGTGGTGGCCTTATGCTAGATGCTATTGCTGCTGTCTTTTTAGGCATGACTATGAGTGAAGAGGGAGAACCCCATGTCTTAGGTACTTTGGTGGGTGTGCTTGTTTTAGGTGTGCTTGATAACGGCCTGACCCAAATGAGTATAGATAGTTATATTAGAGAAATACTTGTGGGTGGAATCATAATAATTGCAGTTGCATCAAGTAGTTTAGGTAAACGAAAATGAGTGAACACTTTTTGGTTTTTGATGTAGGCACCACCGGTGTGAAAGCTGCTCTTATTTCAACCCAAGGCAAGCGTAGTCAAACAGCCTACCGTGAATACTCGAGCCAATCACCTCAGAGTGGTTTTGTTGAGCAAAATGCTGAAGATTGGTGGCAGGCTACGATTGAAGTTGCAGCCGAACTAAACTTGGACAAAGTAACGGCAATCGCCCTCACGGGACAGATGCAAAACTTGGTTTTACTTGATTCAGCCAAGCAGCCTGTAAGACCTGTCATTTTATATAGTGATATGCGCGCCGTTGAGGAAGCAGAATTCATAAATAACAAAATAGGTGCAGAAGCCCTAGCTGCATTAACAGGAAATATTCAGACGGCTTCAAGCGTACTTGCTAAACTCGTGTGGCTAAAAAACCATGAACCTAAAACACTCGAAAAGACGGTTCATTTATTTTTAGGAGGGGCAGACTATCTTACCTTTAGACTTACTTCTAAGGCTGCAACAGATATGAGTACGGCATCAACAACAGGGCTCATGAGTATAGACACCCGAGCTTATCTAGATAAAGAGCTTTTTGAATCTGTGGGTTTAGGAGGGGTCTTTGACTTACTTCCTAAGTTGCTGGCTGGTGGCAGCAAGGTAGCTAAACTAAGCCCTGAAGCTAGCAGTCAATTAGGCTTAAATCCTGAGGTTAAGGTTTATTTAGGACCGGGTGATGCCGTGGCCACAACGCTGGGTGTTGGCAGTGGTGAAGCCACAAAGCCATATGCTTACATTGGCACAAGTGGCTGGTTGGCTTATAGCTCTAAAAACAAAGGTGACCCCAGCAAAGGCTTATTTACCCTTGCTCATATCAACAAAGAGCAAGTGGTTTGCATAGCCCCACTACTTACGGCAGGTGCAAACTTTGACTGGATAAAGACCATTACACACCAAACGAAACACTCGAGTATGATTAACACTGCCGCTGCAAAGCCTGTAAGCAAGCTTATTTATTTGCCTTATCTTAATGGCGAACGCTCTCCCTTTAGTGACCCTTTTGCAAGGGGCTCATTTATAGGTCTAAACACAAGTCATGATAAGAATGATTTAGCCAGAGCTGTGCTGGAAGGCGTAGCATTTGCTTATAGACACGCACTCGAGTCTCTTTTGTCTGAAGCGCCAGATGAGCTTAGGCTGACGGGTGGTGGTGCGCGCTCTGAAGCGTTTTGTCAGTTACTTTCAGATGTGCTTGGTTTGAAGGTAACAGTTTTAGAAAGTAGTTTAGAGTCAGGCTTACTAGGTACGCTTATCTCAACCAAACTTACT
>CAYGTA010000381.1:0-2509 GCA_964352605.1 uncultured bacterium
AAGTCGCCATATATCGTTACGCCAACGGTGAGGTTCAAGACTTACTGAGCGCACTTTATCTTCATCTATCTCTACACCTAAACCTGCTCCCATAGGAATATCTAAAAAGCCCTCTTTTGGCATAAGCACATCAGGGTTAAGCATATAAGCATGCAAGTCTGTACCTTTATTATAGTGAATACCTAAAGACATTTCTTGCAACACAACATTATGGGTAGACGCGCCAATTTGCAAACACGACGCCAAAGCTAAAGGCCCTAACGGGCAGTGCGGTGCCACCGCAACATCATAAGCTTCAGCCATATGCGCAATACGCCGACATTCAGAAATACCCCCCGCATGAGATAAGTCAGGCTGCAAAATATCAACCACGCCTTGCTCTAAAAAGGGTTTAACATCCCAGCGACTGTAAAGACGCTCACCCAACGCAATAGGTGTAACACAATTTAAACTAAGCTCTTTAATTGCGTCTATATTTTCACTAAGCACCGGCTCTTCAATAAACAAGGGGTTTAGTGGCTCGAGTAGTTTCATGAGTTGCTTAGCCATGGCTTTATGAACACGCCCATGAAAATCTATACCCACCTCTAAACCTTCGGCCCGCACAGCCTCCACTCGAGCATAGACTTCTTTTAGGTCTTTGTCACCTTCTAAGTAGCCTAGTTCAGCCGTGCCGTTCATTTTTACGGCTTTGAAGCCTTGTGCTTTGCGTTCTTTCGCTCCGCTTGCTACGTCGCTAGGTCTGTTGCCACCAATCCAGCCGTAGGCTTGTATTTTGTCTCGTACTTTGCCGCCGAGTAGCTCCCAGACGGGTAGCCCTAGTCTTTTTCCTTTTAAATCCCAGAGGGCTTGATCTAGGCCAGATAATGCGCTCATGAGTACGGGACCACCCCTGTAAAAACCACCACGGTAGGCAAGTTGCCATATGTCTTCAATGCGTCTTGGGTCAGTACCTATAAATCTGTCTTTTAGGGCTTCAAATGCGCCAACGACTGCTTCGGCGTAACCTTCAAGACTCGCTTCGCCCCAGCCCACATTCCCTTCACTATCTTCAATGCGTATAAATAGCCAGCGGGGTGGTACTAAGAAGGTTTCTATTTTTGTTAGTTGCATGTTTATTCCTCATCCATGGGGTATAGGCTTGCACCACCATCTACTTGCAGTACGGCGCCTGTCATGTAGCTCGCCATTTCTGAACATAGAAATAAAAAGGCGTGCGCTACGCTTTCGGGGGGCTGCATGTAGCCTATAGGTATAGCTTTTAAGGCGCGTTTTTTGTACTCAGGTTCTTCATCTAGTTGTTTTTTGGCCATGCCTGCTGCCACTATACCTGGGGCAATGGCGTTGGCTCTTATGCTTTTGGGGGCAAGTTCTCTTGCAAAACCGCGCATCAGCATTTTTAGACTGGCTTTACTGGCATTATAAGGAGTAATTTCGGGCCAAGGTACATCTTGTACCCAAGAGCTTGTAAAAATTAGATGCCCTGCTTGCTCACGCTTTAACCATTGCTGACTGGCTTCTTGAGCGACCAAAAAGGCAGCGCGAACATTTAGGTTCATGACTGCATCGAACTCATCTATTGGATAATCTTGAATAGCCATGGCTTTGCTCATGCCTGCGTGGCAACAAACAATATCGGGGGGTTTGTTGAAACTTGCAAATAGTTTTTTTACTTCTTCTAGCTTAGTAATATCAGCGTGGTGATAACTAATTTGTGCTCTGTTAATACCGTGAGCATCTAGTAAAGCTTTGGCTTTATCTTGTGCTAGTACATCGTTGACTAGCACAAAAGCACCATGCTCGGTCAGGGTTTTAACAATATAAACTCCTAGTGCTCCACAGCCACCTGTAATTAAAATACATTTATTTGATAAATCAAGCAGACTCATAAGGCTTTAAAAGTCTTTAGATGGCTTGCTTTTGCCTGCTAATACATAACCATCATCAGTGGGCTCATAACCCAGTTTTTCTTGCGTGTCGCTTATATCAAGGCGTTTAAAGAGATTGTCAGAAATAACATGCCAGATACCAAAGTTGCTTTCAGATACTAAGCAAGCATCAAAAAACTTGAGTAAATCAGCGTGTGTTAAGGTCATGTGAAGCAGTATATTTGGGGCTTTTTCAAATTCAGTAGTCGGCGCGGTTAGCCAACCAATTCGCAGGCAATGCACAGCGATATCTTTAAAATCTGCATAAAAACGCCCTAACGCTTCACCCCAAGCTTTGCTGGCACCATAAAGATTAGCTGGTGCAACTGGCATGCTTGGTTTTACCTGAATGTCATGTCGGTAGCCATCTACAGAGTTAATGCTGCTGGCATAAAGAATGCGTTTGCAGCCTGCTTGCTGAGCAGCCTCAAACACATTGTAGGTACCCACAATATTATTAGGTAGCAAACTCTCCCAAGGTGCCGTTATTCTTGGGTCAGCTGCCAAATGAATCACGGTATGAATGTTGGGATGCGCTTCAAAAATAGCCGTAACCGAACTCATATCAGAGATATCGCAAG
>CAYGTA010000381.1:2609-4916 GCA_964352605.1 uncultured bacterium
GCAACCATATTTGTTTTACCTTCATCATGAAAGGTTTCTACAAAATCATCAGGCGTGCCTTTAACATCACGCATATGCACAAAAAAGATTTTCTCTTGCTCACCAAAATGCCTAATCACAGTTGGTAAATCATCCGTCATCATGGTGAAGTTACCCTGACACAAAGTAATGCCGTTCACTGGGCTAGGTGCAAGATCAAGTAATCTCTGATAATTATCAACACTCCGCATAATACGACCCAAACCACGAATTGGCGAAAGGGGAGGATCATCAGGATGCATAGCCAGTTTCACATTAGCTTCTTCAGCCACAGGGATCACTTTATTCAAAAAATACTCGAGTGTTTCCCACAGTTTTTCTTCGCTCACTTCACCGTATTCGGTAAGTTCTGTTGAGTTATCTGAGTGTTTGTAACCTGTTACGACTGCGCCACCTCGCGCGGGTACGGTGGTGGAGGTACGCATCCAGTTAAAGACAGGCATCCACTCGTAGCACCACACCCCAATACCTAATTTACCCATATTACGAATGAGTTCACAGGCACTTTCTATTTCTTCATCTCGACCTTCTAAACCCAATTTCGCTTTATTCAAAGGCGGGCGTGACTCCAAAACATTAAAGTCAAAGCCCCCTGCTTCATAACTATGTTTTAGCTTTGCAAGAGAATCGTAACTCCACGGCAATTTACTAGGGTCAATCACTTTTGCTTTCTCACTGTCAGATAAGGCAGGGTCCTCGGCACTAAAATCCATCATGCCAACCACATGATCAACCCCGCACTGCTTAACCATGCGCCACAAGCTCGAGCTTTGTGGGGGAAGAATTTCTGCAATATTTATCATTAAAGCTTTCCTTTCAGATCATCATGCTCAATTGCTGTTACTGTTTTTTATCTACTGCCCCTGATAACTCAATCAGCTCCACAATCTATCGTGAGACCAGTCTTTATCCCATTCTTCAGTTGATTCAAAATTTAAGGGGCGCTCTTGATTAAGAAACTCAGCAAAAACTTCTTCATTAATATCACTAAAGCCTAAACCGGGCGCTTCTGGAACATTAATATGTCCCTCTTGAATAAGGGGTTGCTCTATACCATCAAGCAAGTAATCCCATCTTGGAATATCTACAGCATGATTCTCTAAAACCATAAAATTCTCAGTTGCCGCAGCACAATGCACCGCAGCTAGCGTTGAAATAGGTGAACCCGCCATGTGCATAGCCATAGCCACACCATAATCTTGCGCCATATCACCAATTTTCTTGGTTTCTAAAATGCCACCTGAACTTGCAATATCAGGGTGAATAACAGCAACAGCCCTTGCTTCTAAAAGTGGCACAAAGCCTTCTTTAAGATAAATATCTTCACCCGTACAAATAGGGGTTGCGACGCTTTCAGAGAGTCTCAGGTACTGATTGGTAAATTGCCAAGGAATCATATCTTCGTACCAAGCCAGACTAAACTGATCAAGCGCACGACCCAAACGAATGCAAGACTCGAGTCCTATATGTCCAAAGTGATCGACCGCTAAAGGAATTTCGTAACCAATAACTTTTCTTACTGAGGCAACATAATCAACTAAAGCTTCAATACCTTTTTCAGTAATTTGAATGCCTGTTAAGGGGTGCATAACGGTTTGTGTTTCAAGCATGCCTGGGGGGGCAATCAGGGTATCAGGAATGCCTTTTAGCAAGCCAATACCTACATCCATTTTTAAGAACTTAAAGCCTCTATCCATACGCGCTTTAAGGCGTTGACCCATTTCGGTTCCATTTGGAATGGAATCTGTATCGCAGTAAGTCAAAATTTTGTCTCGAAATTTACCGCCAGCTAACATATAAGCAGGTACACCGTAAGCTTTACCTGCTAAATCCATAAGTGCCATTTCGACACCACAAACACCGCCTGCTTGTCTTGCATGATGCCCAAATTGCTTTATTTTTCTAAAAACCTTATCAACATTACAAGGATTCTCACCTATAAGCTGACGCTTAAGCATAAGCGCATAAACAGGGCTACCAAAATCACGCACTTCACCATAGCCAGAAATACCCTGATTCGTATCTAAACGAATGATTGACGCAGGAAAAGGCAGACCTGTCAAATTCGCAATACGCATATCCGTAATGCGCAAATCAGACGGCGCAGAGTTTGTATTGACTTTATCTAATAACTGTTCACTCATAACTTACTCCTCGAAACTTAATTCCCATAATGCACCTTGATCTCCCCACTCGAGTACGTATAGTTTGTTACCTATAAGTAGTGAGTCTATGGGGTTTATAAAGTCTGTAACAATTTGTCTTGTT
>CAYGTA010000382.1:0-4896 GCA_964352605.1 uncultured bacterium
GATGCTGTGTTTAAGATGAAAGCTTCTATGGCATCAGAGCAAAGCCGATGCTCGTAAGTAAGCATAGTTATTTACTCTTAGATCACAATAGTTATTTACTCTTAGATCACGACAGCAATAGCTAGGAACGATGAAAATACTCAGAAAAATAAAAGTATTGACAAAAACAGACTGAACTCGAGTGCTTCAGAAGAGTCGTCTTTGCGCTACGGGTTTGTAACTAAGCCTGTGAATATCGGTTACCCCAAATTCATCGAGTGCAGCTAAGTGAACACTCGAGCCGTAGCCTTTGTGATCTTGAAAGCCGTACTGGGGGTAGCTTTCTGCGTAGGTAATCATGATTTGATCTCGGCTTGTTTTAGCTAGAATGCTTGCCGCTGCAACTTGGTAGCTTTGTGAATCAGCTTTACTGGGAGCTAAGAGCTGCAGCTTTGTTTTAAGGTTTAAGTAGTCAGTTACAAGGGCTTGGGGTGTCACCTTTAGCTTAGCTAGTGCCCTATGGGCAGCAAGGTGAGTTGCTTGTAAAATATTTATACTGTCAATTTCTCTGGGACTTGCACAAGCAACTGCCCATGCTAAGGCTTTTGTTTTTATCTCGCGAGCATAGCTTTCGCGTTTTTCTTTTGATAATTGTTTTGAATCATTGTATCTGTAGCTTCCGTAAGGCAATATGACTGCGGCGGCAACTACGGGTCCTGCAAGCGCTCCCCTGCCTGCTTCATCTATACCGGCAGTTAAGGCGTAGCCTTGTTGCCAGAGTTTCTGCTCAAACGTCCATTTCACACAGAAATAGTATCAGATTCTTCTTCGTGTATGTCAACACTTTGTTCAGCTGTAATTTCAGTGGGTAGCGTAAAGTAAAAGGTACTTCCTCTACCTACTTTGGATTCAACCCAAATTTTACCGCCATGTTTTTCAACAGCTAACTTACAAAAGGTTAAACCCATACCCGTGTCATATCTGTCATGCACGGTATGTCGTGATTGCTCAAAGGCATTAAAGATTCGTTTTTGGTCTTGCTCAGGTATGCCTTCACCGTCATCACGAACACTTAAAACAAAAACATCATCTTGACGCCAAGCCCTAAAGTCAATATAGCCACCGCGGCGCGTGTGTTTAATTGCATTTGAAAACAAGTTAGCCAAAATGCGTCTCAGTAAATCTGCGTCAGCCATAAGGGTTTCAGCTTCAGGCCTTATAAGAAAACTAAAGTTGCGCTCTCGCGGTGTGGCACTTACATCTTGTAAAGACAATTTAGCTAAAGCATTTAAGTCTGGAACCTCAGTTGGCGAGTAAGGCATATGCCCTTCCTTCATACGGCGAACATCAAGAATATTCGCGACCAAGTTAAGCAAATGCTGAGATTCTGAACGTGCCAACGCCAAAAGCTCGAGTGTTGTTTCTTGCTCAGTATTGCTTTTTATAAGGTCAAGGCTATGGTCGAGTAAGCCCATAACGCTTGCTATGGGGCTTTTGAGATCATGCACAAGCATGTGGGTTAAGTCGTCTTTCATGCGTTCAGACTCTTTGTAGGCTTGCTCTACACCTCGCAAGGTTACAAGTGTGTCACGCATGGCTGATTCCATCTGCCTGCGTTCAATCATGGTTTTTAGAGAAGCTATAATGATGCTAGGGTGCGTTGGTAACTCAAGATAAACATCAGCACCTGAGCCTAAAACAGAACTATGAATAGCTGGATTTTTGGGTCCTATGCAAATTATGGGCACGTCTGCCAAAGGCTTTCTTCTTCTTAATAAGGTGATTAAATCAAGCTGAGAAACTTGTTTTAGTAGGTCATGCTCAATCAAAATAGCAGCAGGTACGCTTGCTCTTGTATGAAACAGTAAAGCTTCAACATCTGAAAGTGTCATTGCTTCCAGAGAAAGGGCCTCAGCAACAGGCTTAAGCGCTAAAGCTCGAGCTTCTGTTTTCATGGCTATTAAGGCAATATTTGTCTGTTTGGACCCCATACAGCAGTATCATAGCAGGCTCATAAATGAAGATTACGTGTAAGATTTTGCTTTATGCCTTTTGTGAGAAGAAAGATGAAAGAAATGTGAATTATTATCACTCTTTTCATTTTTGTGTTTACTGTTAATTTGTTATAAAGCAACAAAACACTAGCATGAACAGCAATTCAGAAACCCTATACGCCTAGCTGTTCTCACTACTGCTTCTCAGAAACACGCCTGATATTATGTGAATTAATGTTTAACTTCATTTCTTTTGCCTTACCTTGGCTATTTTTAGCCCTCTTACTCATACCATTCCTAAAAAGAAAGTCCTACTGGCCACTCAGGTACGTAGGCTTAGCCCTACTCATAATTGCTTTAACGCAACCCAGTTTCAAACAAAGCAGCAACTCAGCAGCCTTACTCATAGATGTATCAGACAGTTTAGCCAACACGGGTCTAGAAACAGCTCAAGCTCTAAATCTCGAACTCGAGTCTGACCCAGATGTATTTCTATTTGCAAATGATGTCACTCAAACAGATTTAGAAGACCCAAAACCTGACTTTCTTGAAACCAACCAAACCGATATAGCTAGAGCCCTGCAAGTTATGCAAGCTTCAGATAACGCTCGAGCTTTACTTATTAGTGATGGCGGTGAATCTTTAGGAGAGGTTCTTAAGGCTTTACCTAACTTTCCTGTTGATACTTTATATGTGCCAAGTTTAGAAAACACGCGTCTGGTATCTCTAATTGTGCCTGATTCCGTGAGTCCGGGTGAAACGGTAGAAGTTACTGCCATTATTGAAAGTGACACTGCTACCGAATTAACCCTAAGTCCGCAGGTTAATGGTGGTAATTTACGACCAGTCACTCAAGATGTAGGGGTGGGTCGCTCTGCCATAGCCTTTCAATTTCAGGCTAACGAAGGTGCAAATATAGAAGTTGCAGCCCAAATCGCTGTCTCAAGCTCGCAACCCACGCAAGATGACAGTCAAACAGCGTTTATAGCGGTCAACAACCGCTCACCTGTACTGGTCATAGGTGACCCAGCCATGGCAGACCTTTTACGCACCCAAGGTTTTGATGTGTTAGAAAGCGGCCCAGATGCCGTTGTGAGCCCCTTAGACTACAGCGCAATTGTACTCAGACAAAGCGCATCCAGCTTTACCACAGGACAACTCGAGTTACTTGAAGATTACGTTTTAAATGGTGGGGGTCTCATGATGACGGGTGGGCCAGATAGTTTTGGCTTTGGCGCTTGGTACCGCACACCGGTTGAAAACATTTTGCCTGTTAATACTGATTTACGCACCGAAGTTGACCTTCCTTTGGTTGGTTTGGTTATTGTTCTCGATCGCTCTCAGTCTATGAATACAGGTAATCCAAGCAAAATTGATTTGGCTAAAGAAGGCGCCATTAGCGTTGTAGATTTGGCTTATAAAGATGATTTGCTTGGCCTTATAGTTTTTAGTGACGCAGCTTCAACTGAGTGGGCTTTTGAACTAAGACGCGCTACAGACCAAGGCAAACGAGAAATGCTTAGCGCCGTTTTGAATATAGAAACTGAAGGTGGCACCGTTTTACAGCCGGCTTATGAACAAGCCATTCAGGCGTTACAACAAAATAACTCAGCTATTAAACACATTATTATTCTTAGTGACGGCAAACTTTATGACGGTGGTAATGTCTTTGGTGCTACAGGTGATGTGGTTGACTTTGATGCGCTAGCAAGCGCAGCTCTCAATCTGGGCATAACTTCATCCACCATTGCAATAGGTGATGGTGCTGATTTTGAGCGACTATCTGCCATTGCATCGGCAGGTGGAGGTCGTTACTACGAAGCCTTAAATGTCTCTACCCTACCTCAAATCTTTACAAATGAAGCATTAACTGCCACGCGTTCCCTATTACGAGAAGAAGCATTTAGCCCTAATTTGCGTACTCACCCACTCATTCCAAATGATATTGGTATAGCCCCAAGCCTAGATGCTTATGTTGCAACCACCTTAAAAAACAATGCTGAAACCTTACTTGACGGTTTACAAGGCGAACCTGTTTTAGCTGTGCACCGTCAAGGCTTAGGTCGCAGCGCAGCCTTCACAACAGATTTAAATGGCTGGTCAGGTGCTCTAGCAAGCTGGGAAGCAACCCCAAGTTTGCTAGGTACAGTCGTGCGCTGGCTACAAGCTAGACCTGTTTCATACGCAGCAGAAGTGAAGCGCGAAGGGCAAGAATGGCGTGTTGTGGTTGACGCTGTAAAAGATGGTCTTTACCTAAACAATCAAAATTTGCAATTACGCTACGCTGGCGAAGACATCAATTTTGAACAAGTCGCCCCAGGACGCTACGAAGCCTACACAGCCATTTCAGATAACAGCGGAACGCTTCTTGTTGTAGAAGGTGACGAGGTTGTTGCCAGAAAACAAGTTCAACCCAGAGATGCTGAGTTTGATAGTGAAGGCGGTGAGCTACTACTAGCCCAAATCGCCGAAAGAACAGGCGGGCGCGTAATTACAACGAGTGATGTATACAGCCCTGTAGCCCCTGATAAAATCACGCAACTCTGGCCCTTCTTTGCAGCCGTTGCAGCCATCTTATTTATAATTGAGCTTATCTTGAGACGTATTGGCGATATAGCTGTTGGTACTCGCTTTAGACCCAGAAAGCTTAACGCTTAGATTCTATAGAGTTACTTACGTTTAGTTTGCATCTGTAGGGATGCAAAGGTTTACGAATCAAACTAAATCTTTGCATCCCTTTTAGTTTCTCGCAATGCCTCGGCTAGATGTCACGGCCGTTTGTAGAGTTTGCAGTGAATTGCTTAAAAAACATTGATTCTCGTAGCTGGGTCTTTTGAAGCAATTGAAACCTGCATAGTATTTTTGCTTATTGCAGTTCCATGAAACATTGCACCCTTGGCTGAGTTGGTTTGTTTTTACTCCC
>CAYGTA010000383.1:0-4878 GCA_964352605.1 uncultured bacterium
TAATCTGTCTTTAGGCTTAGCTGAAATCACACTGCGGCTGGCTAAAAAAAATACTCGAGTGAACATGAACTTCAGGTTTTTTAGACTCATGATGAGCCCTTATAAAAGTATGTGTAAGAAAGATGTGACAGTCAATTAGCTAAACTATGTTCATACCTGTCAGATGTAAGGGTTCAATTAGGGGTAATTGCGTGCTTGAACTTAAAAAGATTTCTAAAATAGCTGTTTTTCTCGATAGATATGGACCTTATCAAGAAAACATCCTGAATGAAATTAAAGCTATTCTTGTACCCCAAGGTATTACCGTTGTCAGTTTTTTCGGCTTTGAACTAAACCCTAACAAACTATACACTCGAGTTGCAAATCAAATTTATGAGCTTGCTAAACAAGGTGATTACCAAGGGCTTATTATTGCAAGCTCGAGTATTAATCATGCTATTTCTGCTGATGAGTTTGAGCATTTTGCTGAGTCTTTTGACTTTCCTGTAGTGAGTATGGGGGTTCGTTTAGCTAATACTGCGAGTGTTACGATTGATCAGCAAAAAGGCATGCGTTTATTGATGGAGCATTTGCTGAGCATTGGGCATAAGCGTTTTGCTTTTATGCGTGGTTTTGAAAATAATATTGATTCTGATGCGCGTGAAGCTGTTTTTCATGAGCTTTTAGCTGAGCATGGTTTGCGTTGCGAACCTGAGCTTATTGTTCGGGGTGATTTTTTAACAGTAGATGCTTATAAAGCTGCTGATGAACTACTTGAAAAGCGTCATGATTTTGATGCTTGGGTTTGTGCTAATGACTATATGGCGTTTGGGGTTATGCAAGCTTTGGCTAAGCATGGATTGTTTGTACCCACAGATGTTGCGGTGGTTGGTTACGATGATCTGGCTGAAGGTCAATTTACGAGTCCGAGTTTAACTACGGTTCGTCAGCCTATTAGTGAACTTGTTTCTAAAACAGTTGAGCTTTTGCAGGCATTATGTCAAGGAAAAGAATCAAAGTATCAGCTTCAAGTGCCTAGTCAGCTTGTTATTAGGCAATCTTGTGCGATAGCTAATTTAGAAGCTAAAACAGCGCAGCTTGATAGCTGGTCATTGAGTCTTAGTGAAAGCATGCGTTTATGCGCTGCTCACTACGCAAATACATTAAAAGCAAAGCCAGAGCTGTTAGCTTGCATTCAAGATTTTTTGACTAGCCTTGAATTATCTATGCAGCAAGCTTCGCATGATTACTTAAGAGTCTGGCGTAAAATGTTGGTTAAAGATTTAAAGAAGCGCAATGATTTTGTGTGGTGGTTTGCGTTTATAGATAAGCTCAATGAAATGATTGCAGATAGACTCGCTGACGCTAAGCTTATTCGGCAAAGTAGTGCGTATGTGGCTGAATTACGCAGCTTTCTTGTGCAACTGCAACATGCTGAGCAACTTAAAACACAGTTCATAGATACCCAAATGCGGAGTTTACAAGGTCGGCTGCATTTTAGTTTAAGTAGCGCAAAAAATAGTGAAGAACTGTACTTGCGCTTGGCAGAGTTTTTTGATACTCACAATATTGGGGCTTGCTTTATGGTTTTATATGCTCAAAATCAGCAAAAACAAACCGTTCCAGAGCAAGCACATCTTGTTTTTGCTTATTACCAAAAACGCTTGGCAGTCAAAACCAAACGCTTTAAAACGATTGATCTGCTACCTCAAGATATGCAGGTTTACCTGAAAAACACACATGTACTTGTAGAGCCCCTTTTTGTTCAAGACAAAAGTTACGGTTACCTTATGATTGAAGCGAAGCTGGAAAGCACAAGTATGTATGAACCCCTCGCTCATACTTTAAGCATTGCTATACAAAACGTTTTACAGTTAGACGCTCTAAATAAACACAGTAAACAGCTCGAGTATGTCAATAAAGAGTTAGCGCAATTGGCTAATTATGATGCTTTGACGGGTTTGCCTAATCGTATTTTGTTTCATGAGCGTTTGCGGCAGTCGTTTGTTCAGGCGGATCAGCAAGAAAAAAAGGTAGCTTTGCTCTTTTTTGATTTGGATGGCTTTAAATACATTAATGATTCTTTGGGGCATTCTGTTGGCGATCAGTTACTTAGCTTGGTGAGTAAGCGTCTTAATAAGCTTTTTCGGCAAAGTTCTTCTTTTTTGAATGATAGACAAGCAGATTTTTTGTCTCGTTTAGGTGGCGATGAATTTGCGATTGTGCTTAGTGACTTGGATGATGCTGTGTCTGCTAAGCGGGTAGCTAAAGCGATTTTGCAGGTTTTTACAGAACCTTTCAAAATACAAAATCGTCTTTTGTATGTAACGGCAAGTATTGGTATTAGTGTTTATCCTGATGATAGCTTAGATGCTGAAGGTTTACTTAAGCAAGCAGATACGGCTATGTACGCCTCGAAAGCCGCAGGAAAAAATCAATATCAATTTTTCTCTCAAGAACTCCAATTCGAAGCGCTTCAGCAGCTTAAGCTCGAGCAGGCGTTAAGGAAAGGCTTAAGTCAAAATCAGTTTTATGTGGTTTATCAACCTAGACTTGACTTTAAAACAAAAGAGGTTTTAGGGTTCGAAGCCTTGCTGCGTTGGCAGCTCAAAGATGAACTTATTTCACCCAACACCTTTATACCGCTGGCTGAAAGACTAGGGTATATAGAGGCCTTAGGAACATTTGTTTTAGAGGAAGCCTGCAAGCAGGCAAAACGATGGCAAGATCAAGGCTTAAACAAAACCATATCGGTAAACTTATCAGCTAAGCAGCTTCAAAAAGAAGATATTGTGCAAGATATTCGGCTGCTACTCAGCAAAACAGGCTTAGATGCTAATAAGCTCGAGCTTGAGGTGACTGAGAGTGCTGCTATGATGGATGTGAACGCTAACATTGAGAAGTTGTCTTGCTTGCGTAAAATGGGTGTTCGTATTGCGATAGATGATTTTGGTACGGCTTATTCTTCTTTGAATTATTTGAAGCGCTTGCCTGTAACAAGTCTTAAGATTGATCAGTCTTTTGTGCAAGATATTGACTTGGCTTTAGAAGATGAGCAGGCTTACGCGAATATTGCCATTATTAAGGCAATTGTTGCGCTTGGTAAAAGCTTGGGCTTTAATTTGGTGGCTGAGGGCGTTGAAACGAGGGAGCAAGCGAGGGTTCTTGAAGAGCTGGGTTGCCATGAAGTGCAAGGATTCTTGTTTTTTAAACCCCTTAGTTTGCCAGAAGTTAATCAGATATTAGGTCTTTTACCTCAAGATTTACCTGTGGGTTCGCTGGCTTTGCAAGTGGCATAGCCATATCTACCCTTTTCTATTGCTTTGAGCAGTCCATTTGCTAAACTAGGTTTATGTCAATGGTTGCATCTTTTGTTACGCTCGCAGTCATTAAACTAAATAAAAAAAGTAATTTGCCTTTTCACAGGCAAATTTACGAAAGTTTACGGCAAGGTATTTTGAAAGGAAGCCTTAAGCCAGGCTCAAGATTGCCTTCTACTAGGGCACTTGCAACCGAATTAGGCTTATCTCGTAATACCATAAGTCGAGCTTTTGAACAGCTTATCGATGAAGGTTACTTAGAAAGTAAGGTGGGTTCAGGTACAAGGGTCACCAAATCTCTACCTGATGAACTGTTAAAAGCAAATCAGCAAGATAGGGGTCTAAAAACGCTAGAGCAGCAGACAGCTCGCTTATCTGAACGCGGAAAAGCAATCTTTAAAACACTTAACCCTGCTGAAACAGCTAATCCTTTTTACTGGCAAATCAGCAAAGCTACTGCCTTAAGCCCCAGCGTACCTGCCTTAGACGCCTTCCCTATGAAACTCTGGGAAAAAACCTTAGTAGGTGCATGGCGTTCTTTAGCACCTGAAGATTTGTCTTACCAACCCGCTATGGCTATGGGTTACTTAGCCTTGCGCGAAGCTTTAGCAGAGTACACACAATCAGCCAGAGGTGTGCGCTGCTCGGCAGAACAAATCGTTATAACCAACGGCACCCAAGAAGCCCTATCACTCATTAGTAATTTATTACTCGAGCGTCACGATAAAGTTTGGGTTGAGAACCCTAGCTATCAGGGCATTCATGTGGCTTTAAAGGCAGCTTTAGCGACTATTATTCCTGTACCGGTTGATCATGAAGGTTTAGTGGTGAGTGAAGGCATAAGGCGCAGTCATGATGCGCGTATGGTTTATGTTGCTCCGTCACACCAGTATCCTTTAGGGGTTAGCATGAGTTTAAGAAGGCGTTTAGAGCTTTTAAACTGGGCGCAGGAACAAAACGTCTGGCTTATAGAAGATGATTATGACAGTGAGTTTCGCTACGCAGGTTACCCTTTAGAAGCGCTGCAAGGTCTTGACCAGACAGGCAGAGTTATTTATATAGGTACTTTTAGTAAAGTCTTATTTCCTGCTTTAAGGTTAGGTTACATGGTTGTACCCGAAAGCCTAATTGAACCCATACGCGCGGCAAGAGCGCACATAGACCGAGGGTTAAACCTAGTTACCCAAGTGGCCTTAACTAACTTTATTGAGCAAGGGCATTTTGTAAGACACATACGCCGCATGCGTGGCCTTTACGCACAAAGACAAGCTTATTTACTCGAGCAACTCACAGTACTCAAAGATAAACTAAGCGTCGAACCACAAGAAGCAGGGCTTCACCTAATCGCTTACTTAAACAAAAACCAAAACGATAAAAACGTATCAAGACAACTCAAAGAAAAAGGCGTACTCGCACCCGCACTCTCAGCTTACGCACTCGAGCCTCTTGAGCGACAAGGTTTGCTGCTTGGGTACACAGCACCTGAAGCGCAAATGCGTGAGGCAGTTCTTAAAATGAAAGATGTCTTATACCAAACTGCTTAGAAAGTGTCATAAGACTGAGTGGGTCAGAGCGTACT
>CAYGTA010000384.1:0-1689 GCA_964352605.1 uncultured bacterium
GGTCGCACGAATGGTCTGATGGTGCAACCATTCGTGGAAATGCTATAAGTTAGCTTTAAAACACCCCACTCCAAGTAAATGAGTGGGGTGTTTTTGCTTAGACTAGGTACTGTTTAGTGCTCTTGTAGTGCTCTGGCATCTAACACTCGAACCCAAAAAGCGACAGCGTAAACAACGGGTGCAAACATAAGCACAACAATAACGCTAAGTAACGGTACGGTTGCCAGTGGCGTAAAGCCAAGTGCTGCAATAACAAACGCAATAATCAACAGCATAATACTGCTTCGGCTATAAGCATTTCTTGCTTCATTCGTCACTTTAATTACGCGCATGAGGGGTACAAGACTCAATAAATAAACTGCGATCGTGGTAACCAATGACCAGCGCACAATTGCTTCTAAAGGCTCCCCTGCGTGCTCTACAACATTCAGTACAACAGCGCCTGTTGCCACAATGGTCATGCTGACAAAAAGATGCATGTAAAGCCAACTGGTGCTAGCAAGTTGAGTGTCAAGAGGTTTGCGGTGTGAAATGAAATCAAAGTATAACCACCACATTAAAAAAGCAAGACATAATCCGAGTCCACCTGTTATAAATAGAGAAACGCTGAACTGTTCATGATGCGTAAGTCCAGACACGACACCTACAATAATTTCAGCAAGTACCAAAATATTAAAAAGGCCAAAACGTTCAATTAACGCTGGGCTAAACGACATAAGCGCTGCATGTTCTGTGCGAGGTCTTAAACCAAATAGTATTAAAGGTTGAACTAAGCTCATAACAACTGCAAATCCCCAAATGTAAAACCTAAACGGCGTGGGTACAAAAATAGACGCAAAGAATAACAAGGTAGAAAGACTAAAAATAATTACATAAGCACGACTTTCAACATGATGCTCAGGGTCATGAACAGCAAGCCGCCACCATAAGATGCTTACAATTAGCTGATAAAGTCCATAAAAAAAGGCAAACCCAACAGAACCACTACCCAGCGCATTATGAGCAAATACTGCCATACCTGCCACTGCTAACATCTGAGCAAAGGTAAAGACTCTTGTCCGAATATCATTGTTACCATGGTACTCATGGTAAGTCGTACCATTAAGCCAAGACCACCAGACAATAGAAAAAAGAAACGCAAACTGACCAAAATGTTTTAAATCAAGATGGCCTGCCAGTGCATGAGCTAGCTCAGCTACCAACACCACATAAACAAGATCATAAAAAAGTTCCAAGAAACTTACAGTTCTATCATCATGCGGGTCACTAGACTTACGTGCAGGGCGCCACCAAGTACGAAACCTCAAATTCATAGTTACCTTAACTCGCAAATCAACATGCGGGATTATATCAACACTCGAGCTTAGCCCTTAAGCAAGCTTATTTTAAACACTCGAGCTTTTCCTATCTCCTAATTGCTACTCATATGTAGCTTACACCTGTTAGCTCTTCTGAAACATCCCAAAGGCGTTTTGCTAGCGCGTCATCTTTGGCAGCGTCAGACATGCCTACGAGTTTTGGGTATCCTCGCATTTCTTGGAAGCCGCTTGGGCCTGCGTAGTCATTAGCTTTTAAGGTTTCTGTTGCTGCGTAAAGGGTTGGTAACGCGCCCATGGCTGGTTTTTGTGCAAAGAGTGGATTAAGCATTTTGAATAGAAAAGAGTGTTCTTGTAGGTTTGTTCCTGTCCA
>CAYGTA010000384.1:1789-4859 GCA_964352605.1 uncultured bacterium
AAAAAGCTCGAGTATCTGCTTTGTTGTATTAGGAAAGCATTCTTTCTTTCATGCCAAGCATAAAGGCGTCATCACCAACTTGTTTACGCATCTCATACATTTGTTCTGCGTCTGGTCCTATCACGTAGCGTAACTGTGCTTTGCCATCAGTTGTAGCGTTATAAATGCCTTCGGCTAAGAATTCTGCTGTGCTGGCGCCTAGCCCAGAGGCTGCCATGGCGGCTTGAAATTTTGTGACCATGTCTTGGTAGTCTGGTAGTGATTCGGGCATGGCAAAATCCATAGAGCGTCCACCAAAGTCGGTTGCTACGCCTCCTGGTTCAATTATTTTTACGCCTATGCCTAGTTCAGCTAGTTCATAAGAGAGGGATTCCGAGAAACCCTCAACAGCCCATTTTGTACTGTGATAGAGGCTAATTAAGGGAAAGGTTATTAGCCCACCTATTGAAGAGACATTTAGAAACAAGCCTGCTTTGTTAGCTCTAAAGTGAGGCAAAAACGCTCTTGTTACTTCCATTAAGCCAAAAACATTAGTGTCAAACTGTCGTTTGATTTTCTCAGGACTAGCTGCTTCAAAAGGCCCTGCTAAACCGTAACCTGCATTGTTAAGTACAACATCTACCTTTTTAAAGTCATTTAAAATCTTCTCTCTTGCAGTCTTTATGCTCGTATCATCTGTGACATCAAGTTTATAAAGCTTGACATTATCTAGTACAGCTAAGCCTGTATCTTTTTTGGGTGTGCGCATGGTTGCAGCGACATTCCAGCCTTGCTTAGCGAAGTACTTAGCGCTAGCTAAGCCAATGCCTGAAGATGCACCCGTAATAACAATTGTTTTCATTTAAATCTCCTTATAGTTTTAAAGCAAAGCTGAAAAGCTTGCTTTATATTTTTAATATACGCTCAAAAATTCTATATATGAATACCTAATTCTGCTAAAAACTTGCATATTTCTATGATTTAAAAGAATTTTGTTTAAATACTGAAAACTTCTGATATTATGTTCCCATGAAAGAAGTTACAGCTCATCAGAGCAAAATGCTCGAGTTTAGAAGCTTAATAGAAAAACACGCTGTTGCTAATATTGGCATTGAAACAGCTGTTAAAGATTTCTTCATTTATAAGGGTACTAAGAGTCATAAGCAGAGGAAAGAACTTTATGATTCTGGTCTTATTTTGATGGCGGCAGGTACAAAACGCATTCACCTTAATGGTCACGTTTACGATTACAGTGCGGGTAAGTATTTGGGGGTTTTTTTACCTATTCCAGTAGTGGTTGAAGAGGTGCGTGCGGGTCCAGATAATCCTATTTTGTTGGTTGGTTTAAAAATGGAGTTAAGCAAGGTTGCCGAAATCTTACTTCAAATAGACCGTTTAACAACGTCTACGCTTAGAGCAACAGAGAGCACAGGCTTATTTACAGCAGATATTGAAGATGACTTACTTGACCCTGTGATTCGTTTGCTCAAAATCCTTGATAACGCAACGGATGTCGCTATGTTGAGTCAAAGTATTGTTAATGAGATTTACTACCGTGTGCTAACCGGGCCGCACGTTTCAAACATAAGGAATTTGTTAGAACAACGTGGTCAAATACAGCAAATTTCTCGAGCTGTAGACTATATCAATAAACATATTAACGCCCCTATTTTAATTGAAGATTTAGCTGATAAAGCCAATATGAGTGTGTCACATTTTCATAAGAATTTTAAAGATGTCATGCAGATGTCACCTTTACAGTACGCTAAAAGCATGAAGTTATTTAAAGCGCAAGCCTTAATTAGTGAAGGCAAAAAAGCAAGTCAAGCGGGTTATATGGTTGGTTATAACAGTGCTGCCCAGTTTAGCCGTGAGTACAAACGGCAGTTTGGCTTTGCACCCTCTGAAACGTTGAGCAACGTTGCTTAAGCTGTAAGAAGCTTGTCACAGCGCTCATGCTAAGGTTGTTTGAGGCCTTGCCATGATGTACGCACTTTTTAATTCTTCACCTATTCAGGCAGATAGTAATCTTATTAGTGAGCTATCTTCCTTAACGGGTACACCTGCAAGGCAGATAGCAGAAGTGCTTTATTTTGGTGGCCAACTCAGTCAACCAGCAACAAAAGTCGCAACCGAACAGCTTGCTAAACAGCTAGAAGCTTTAGGTATTTATACCGAACTAAAAATAGCCACCAGCAGAAGTCAGTCTGTACAACAAGCACCGCAAGCCTTAAGAGCAACAGCTACACCCTCAGCTATAAAGCCTACTCAGGCAAGCAAAAAAGCACCTAAAGTCTCACCTATTGGCGTAATCCTCATCATTTCCACCCTACTTGTCATTCTGGCTTTTATACCAAAATTTACCCAGACGGCTAAACCAAACGCAGGCATGTTAGCACCCGAAAACCCTATGCAACTAGACAGCAACACCCGACCTTGGTTACATGATGACTACCTCATAACCCCCTTAGCTGAATATGAATTAGAAGCTCGAGTGTTGAGTACAAAGCGTTATAAGTTTTCTCGTGGCGCGTCTCTTTCTCCTGTTGATGCTGCGCTTGGTTGGGGACCTATGTCAGATACTGCGGTGCTTGATGAGCTCAAAGTAAGTCAGCGTAACCGTTGGTATTTTGTGAATTGGTCTGCTAATCCGCCTTTGAGTAGTTCTGTTATTATGCAGCACAGTGCCAATACACATTTGGTTCCGAGCAGTCCTAGTATTGCTAAGCAAATTAAACGCTTGCAGGAGCATGACCTTGTCTACCTAAAGGGTTACTTGGTTGATATTAGTGCAACTGACGGCTTTCGTTGGCAGAGTTCAACTTCTCGCCTCGATACAGGGGATGGTGCTTGTGAACTCTTTTGGGTTGAAGCAATAACGTTGAATCCTTAGGTTAAAAAGAAGCTATAGCAGCTTTCAAGTAAAACACACCATCAACCTAGTACATCTGTTTTTATACCATTTCCGTTTAGTTCTTTAAGGAACTAAACGCGGTCTTGGACCGTTGAAACCAATACCAAGTCCGGCATTTAAAACACTGCAAACGTTTTAAATGCAAAAGGCTATAGTATTCCAATAAAATCTAAATAA
>CAYGTA010000385.1:0-4854 GCA_964352605.1 uncultured bacterium
GACCCTGCAAAGCAAACTGAATACCTGTTCCGGTAACACTACCTTGCAATTGTCCATTACTAGACTGAATATTAATGCTAATGCCATTATCTGACTGATACGTACCTGTATAGTGATCTGCAAACGCTAAAGAGGAAATGATAATTACCAATACTGCGATTAATGTTTTCATGTGTACTCCTTTTCTGAAACTAGAATAGAAAAACAGTACTTAAATTTGACTTAAATGGCTTTATCTGAACTCTCAGGAGGGCAGAAAATATAAAAACGATAAGCTTTTTTAATTCCAATACAGCTACCATTTGGTTAGTTCTTAAGTCTTTTTTCTCTAGGTCCGGCCGGCATAGTGAAGTGGTGATTAAAAGTGGATAAAGCAGCTACATGCCAAAGGTCACTGAAAGTAATCACGATTGCTACCAGATTAGCGAAACACTTATCACAAAATTTTCTTTGAGCTTGACAAGGATCCTTAAAGCCTTTCATCTAAACCACAAAGCCTGCATTTATAAGTTTAATTTCTCGCTATTGTTGCTTTTATAACCTTCAAAAACACCCTGCATTTTGGCGATGAAAGGGATTAAAAGGACCTTGAGGCGTATAAAGCTCTGCATCTAACCAATATTTTTCTATTTGGAAAATAATCCAAGCATGGCAAGGCTAACAACATAGCTATCAAAGGAGTGTCATGTTTAGGGAAACATGTCTTTTATCTGTAGGGTTTTTTCTGACAATGTTTAATGAAACTGATCTAAACTACTGTTAAGGAGGTCTAGCTATGGCGCATGACCGTAGTCTTTATGAAAGGATGGGGGGTGCTCCTGCTATTGAAGCAATGCTGCTGGATTTTTATAAGCGAATTATGGCTGACCCGAATTTGAAGGGTTTCTTTACACATTCAGACGTAAACAAACTCGAAGCGATGCAAAAGGAGTTCTTTACAGCAGCTTTAGATGGACCTTTGCCTTATAGTGGAACACCTTTAGCGGATGCCCATCATGGTCGTGGAATTGAACGAAAGCACTTTGCTGCCTTTGTTAATCATTTACTTGATACCTTAAGAGATATAGGGGTTGAAGAGGCCGAGCATAGCGCTATTATCGCCAGGCTTAATACCTATATTACCGATATAACAGGTAGCCTTGGTTCAGCAGGCTAGATATACCCTTGATTTTTTAAGCTGCCAACTGGCTTGAATAATAGTAGTGAACTCTAAGGGGTTTCTTAATGGGATCAGCTTGGCTTCTCACTTTGAAGATTAAGTCATAAAAACTAAGGGCTTCTAATACTGTTCTTAAGGTAGGAAGCTGTGGATTTTCAATACTTCTCAAGAGTTCAGCAAACATGCTACGTGGGAGAGCACAAAAAAGCCTGGGGTTTGCACCTTTCGCATTGGCTTATACCCAAAAAATTTATCAAGAATAACGATTCTTTTGGGGAGTGAACTTAAACCAGAATGAATTAACCCCATAGTTTTTCGTACTCTCCTATTTAGAGGGCTAGGTAGTTACAAAATTAGCAGCCTTTGTCACTGGTAGGCTCGAGCTTTGAACTCGTATGCTTTCTGCTTATTTGCGGTCACCTATTGCGTGAGCAGAAATGATATATTTGCACTAAAGTAAATTTAGCCAAGCCCAGCAGCCCTACGCTAGTGTCATACTTATGTGAAAGGAACAAAGCTATGTTAAGCCAAGAACAAATTGATTTTTATAATGAAAATGGGTATTTGCATATTCCAGGTGTCTTTAGCAAAGAAGAGGCTGATGAATTAGCCGATGAGCTAGACCGTTTGGTTCAAGACTGGTCTTTTACCTCTGAAGGTTGGGTGGGTCCTTGGCGACAAGCCTATATGGATCCTGAAACTGAGAAAAAATCAAAACTAACAGCCATGCATGATTTACACTTGTATTCAAGTGCATGGCTTCGCGGCGTCACTAAGCCGAAACTCGCCAGTGCACTAGCTCAACTCATAGGGCCAAACGTAGAACTTCACCACTCCACCATGCACATAAAACCACCCCAAACTGGCCATCCTTTCCCTATGCATCAAGATGACCCTTTTTACGGTCACACAAATGAAAAATTTATAGACGTACTTGTTCACTTAGATGACACGAGCCATGAAAATGGTGAAATTCGCTTTCTGGCTGGTTCACACAAAAACGGCGCGCTCGAGCATGTCCTAGAAACAGAGGCTGGCCCAGTAACACCCCATTTGCCAACCGATGAATGGAAACTAGAAGATACCACTCCTGTACCTGCCAAACGTGGCGATGTAGTGATTTTTTGCTATTACACGGTGCATGGTTCTTATATCAATACCACCAAAGCCCCTCGCCGTATGGTGCGTGTAGGCTACCGTGACCCGCATAACGACCAGCAGTATGGCCAAAGCCACGGTCGACCAGGTGTCATGGTACATGGCTACCGTGAGCGCAGAGGAGATGAACCTCTACTTACGCAAGACGCTTAACAACAAGTCAGTAGTCAGTGGTCAGTAGCCAGATATGATGTGGCTACTGACCACTTTTATTTCTAATGGAGAAGCATGAACAAGCTAACGGTAAAAGACTTACTCGAGCTAAAAAGAAAACGTCAATTTACCGAAGTTTATGTCAGCACCCCAGCCGAAGCAACTGCTTGCGAAGAAGCGGGCATAGACCTGATCGTTACTGCTGAATCAAACAACGTTAGTGCCATTCGAGAAGCGGCTCCAAACACCTTCTTGACCGTAGGGCTCATCTATGGTGATTATGGCAATTCAACAGAAGGGGTACATGCAGGCTTTCGCAACATGAAACACGGTGCAGATGCCATATACACAGGCTCAGGCTTCAAAATAATCGAAGCTATGGCAAACGAAGGCATACCCGTCATTGGTCACGTAGGGTTTATACCTTACAAAGCAAGTTGGTTTGGTGGCTTCAAAGCCGTAGGAAAAACGGCTGAGGAAGCTGTAGCTTGCTACCAAAGAACCCTTGACTATCAAAATGCAGGTGCAATTGGTGTAGAACTTGAGATTGTTCCATCCCAAGTTGCTACTGAGATTTCAAAGCGTGTAGACATATTGGTACTTTCAATGGGAAGTGGACCAGGTTGTCATGGTCAGTATTTATTTGCAACTGACATTCTTGGGACCAATACAGGGCATGTACCTAGACATGCCAAGGTTTATCGGAACCTCAAAGAAGACTATGCACGCTTACAGCAAGAAACCATAGCTGCCTTTAAAGAATTCAAAGAAGATGTAGACACGGGCGCGTTTCCACCTGAAAGTACCCTTGTAAGTATGAAAGATGACGAATTCAAAAAGTTTATGAAAAGTTTAGAGAGCTAAAGTATTACTCGAGCCCGTCAAGCCATTGTTGAGGTGTAACAGGCACTCCGTTCACTCTTATTTCAAAGTGTAAGTGTGATCCTGTAACCAAACCTGTTTCCCCTACATAACCTAGTAAATCTCCTGTTGCTATGTTTTGCCCTTTACTGACGGTCGTTTCATTTAGATGCATATAGGCACTACATACACCTAAACCGTGGTTGAGTATAACGGTGTTGCCGTATAACTCTAAACCCTCGGCTAGTGAAACGCTTCCGTTGGCGGCTGCGTAAACGGCTGTGCCTGTTTTCCCCCTGTAATCTTGTCCTCTGTGAAAGCCACTTATAGGACCGTTGTTATAAGAGCGTTTTGTACCAAAGGCCGAGGTGAATTCGGGATTTGCTATGGGGTGTTGGAATGCAGCTTGCCAGCGTTGCTCTGGTGTAAAGGTGGCGCAGGTGTTTTCCATGAGGGCGTGCTCTTTTGTGACAATATCGGGGCTTAAGAGCTGGCTGGTTGTGCCTGATAGATTGATATTTTCAACGTCGTAGTTGCCTTCTTGTACTTGTAGGGGCAGCCGCAGGGTTGTGTTGATAGTTTTTATAATAAGGCTCGTTTGCCCTGTAGCTTGTAAGACTGGGGTGGCTAGAAAGGCTCGAGTTTGCTCTTCACTTTGTGTGCTGGGTATGTCTTGCCCTAAATAGCTGATGGTTACGGGGCTACGGGTTTCTGTGGTTACGGTTAGCGTTTGCACTTCGCCTTGGGTTGCAATTTGAGGGCTTAGGCTAATGCTTGTAAAGGGGTAGGGAAGGGGGTCACTCCAGCTTTGTAAGGTGGGTATGACAAGTTGTTGATCTATTTCTATAAGGTCGGGGTTAGCAAGTTGGTTTGCGTTAATGATGTCTGTAACGCTCACGCTATACTGGCTGGCTATTTTGTTGAGGGTATCACCTGATTTTACCGTGTGGATAGTGTTTTGGGCATGTATGTTTGAGAAGAATAGGATGAAAAAAAAGAGGAGCCATACAGAGGTTTTCATAGCTGTATCATATAGGGAGCATCTTTATAAGATTGCTTAATTTTAGATTTGAGCGCCTTCAGCCCACATTCCGCACTAGATAATAAGAAAATAACAATTATGGACGTGATTAGAAAAGAGGTCTAAGATTTTAAGTCTAAGGGGAGAAAGATTAAGAACTTGACGCTAAAGGATTTTCGTTTTGTTACGAATGATAAAGATATCAACACCCTCAAATAGTTGAGCAACACGACGCATAGTGATGGTTTGAGTAGCTTGGGAATAAATGTTCCGTTTTAACCAATGGTTGCGGTATCCATTAATGTAGGCTTTCTAAGACACATTTCAAAGACACGTGAAAGCCCATGAATACTGGGATTGTCGACATGAATCGGTGAACCCTTTTTAAGACAGTTGGATTAAAAAATCATAAAGTGACTACTTTTCGCGTATATTTCGAACTTACCCCTTCTTGGGTCACAACAGAAAGGCGAGACAGTAGCCTCGCCGAAGATGCTCCCGA
>CAYGTA010000386.1:0-1686 GCA_964352605.1 uncultured bacterium
TCAAAGCTAAATTAGCACCTTGATCAGCAAAAGCTAAGGCGATAGCTTTACCAAAGCCGCTACTAGCACCTGTAACCACTACATTTTTACCTTGGAGATTAGACATGCTTTATTGTTTCATTTTGATCTTTAGATGTCACCCGAAATACAGATTGTCATTAACAAGCTTATAGGCTCGAGTGTGTGTTTAAGTTTGCTTATGCAGATGCTATTAGTTCATCTGCATAGGTGGAAGTTTAGATATAACTTTTTTAAGAAATTCCAACTAGCGCCCAGCCCAGGTTTCACTTTTGTTCAAATTAAGCAGCTGGATTGAGTAGTAGTAACGGTATTTCTTGAGATTCCACCTTATTTTCATTTGTATCTCCTTTATTCTGATCATCAAAAGAAAACTCCGTTTTATTCCCTCAGCTTGAAGGTTTATATTAGGTTTTTATGCCTAAGTCTTTGGCTTCAGTTGTTAATTCATTGTTTAAAAGCTCATTTATATAGTCTTTTATGGTTGTTTCTTTCTCCACAACTATTTTTTTTAGTAACTTCATAGTGCTTTCTGGTATTTCAACATTAAGTCTGGTGCTAGCTTCAGTTGCGACATCTTTTATGGCTTTGGTCATTTCTGGGTCTTTGCGTCTTGGCTTTTTGGCTTCAAAACTCATGCTGCTTCCTTTATCCAGTTTAAGAATTCATCTGTGAAGCTGTTCATTTCATCTATGGCTTGTTTGTTTTTGCTTTCAAATACACTGTGTCCTGTTGCGGCAGTTTTTGCGTAATCAGTTCGTTTGGCTATGCGTGCTTTGAATTGGGGTAGTTCGTAGCCACTTAAGGCATCTTCTACTTCGTTGGCTAATCCGGTGTTGCTAACGGCTAAGGTTATAACAAAGGCGGCCTGTGGTTTCCCATCGGTGAGTTCTTGTCTTGTTTTTACAAGTTCAACGAGTTCAGAGCAGGCCCATACGTCATAGGGGCTTGGTTGTAGGGGTATTAGTATGCCGTCGGCTGCTTTTATGGCTGCTGCAGATAGTCTTGTTATTTTTGCTGCCCCGTCAATTAAGACATAGTCATAGCCACTTAGGTCTAGGGCTGCTAAGTCTTTTGCTAGGGATTCTCGGTCTAATCCTATGACGGGTACAAGCGGGTTTCCTGCTGCTTCATTCCAGTCTCTGGCGCTTCCTTGCGGGTCTGTGTCAACCAGTAGGGTTGTGTAGCCTCGTTTGCTTAGTGATACTGCTAAGTTGGTTGATAGTGTGGTTTTGCCACTACCTCCTTTTTGGTTGAGTATCGCTACGATGGGTGGTTTCATTGTTTCATCCTATCATTACTTCATTATTTCATTTCTTGCTTTGCGGTTAGCTTTAATTCAGCTTTGTGTAGGCTGTTTGTATTGCTTATTTTTGACTTAGCTGCACTTGTTTTGAGCTGAAAAAATCTGCTAATTCCGTTTCACTTAAGCCTGTTTCTTCAAGCAGCTTATGGGCTGCTTCTTCAAGTTTTTCTAAAGCGTTTCGAGCCGTATCTTGAGTGGCTTGTTTAACAGGTATAAAGTAACCAACAGGATGTCCGTGTCTTTCAATGAGCATGGTTTCACCTGCTGCTAAAAGCTTAGTAGCATTGTCTCTAAATTCTTTTACACCCACTTTTCGCATTTAGACTCCTTAGTGGTCATTTTGTGGTCACTTTAACATGCTT
>CAYGTA010000386.1:1786-4844 GCA_964352605.1 uncultured bacterium
AAAGAAAGGATGGACCCCATGAGCAGCTTAAACCTACGCTTACCCGACCACATACATGAGCACATTCGTAATCTAGCCAAACAAGAAGGCGTCTCTATAAATCAGCTCATCACCCTAGCCGTGGCAGAAAAAATAGCGGCACTAGAGGCAGAAAGCTACTTACAAAATAGAGCCAAAAATGCCGATAAAGACGCATTCACAAAGTTACTAGAAAAAGTCCCAAATGCACCTGCAGATGAACATGATCAAATACCAGAAGACCTAAAAAACCTACTAAGCTAACAACCTTCAAAGGAAACATGCTTTTAGCTTTTGTATAAACGTTGCCTAATTCTTTCAGCTAAGCCAGAGGTCTTTTTACTAGCCCTAGCATTAACTACAAGCTCACTACCTTTAAAACCTCGAGCTTCCTCACTATAAGTTTTCATTTTGCTATGGGTGTGGTCAAGCACTTCCCCTAATCGCCAAATGGGTTTGCCTGCACTTAAGTAACGCGGTTCAGGAATTTTACCCTCCTTCTTGTAACGCCATAAGGTAGACCGATCAGTAATACCTAAAAGCTTCATAACTTGATTGCTACTTAACTCCTGGTACTTTTCAAACGCAGTTAAACTGTCAGAAGGTAACGCCTGTGTTTTTGCCATGGCGTTCATTTTAACCAATTTAAAGCAACGCTTTACAGCTAAGTTTCAAACTTTTAAGCTTTTAAGCAAACCCACTAAAATATGAACTTAACTTAACTAAAAACAATTTAATGCAACTAAAAGTGTCAAATTAAAAAACTATGCTAATACCTAGTGGCGCGAGAAACATCGTCCAGAACAGTGTTTCTGACGATATTTTCTTGACAAATTTAAATTACTTAAATTATTATTTAAATAACTAAATAATGAAACGTCTCACCAAAGCTTCAACGGTGACCACCCTTACTACTAATGCACACAAAAGCTTCAAAATTTCAAATGAAATGAGCAAACAATGAATCACACTAAAAGCTTCGCGCAATACCTCAGTATAGAAAAAGGACGAAGCCAGAAAACCATTGAAGCGTATCTTGGTGATGTAGAGAGATTCAGAAATTGGCTAGATCAAAATCCAGAAAACGGCATACCTTTAGACTGGCAAGAAATTAAAAGCAAACACATTCGTGCTTATCTTTCAGAACTAAACGCCAGCCCAAGTTACTTTCATAGAGTTCACTCTTCTTTAAAAGCATGGTTTAGCTTCTTAGTAAAAATCCAAGAACTCCGTCTTGATAATCCTGCTGATGATATAAGTAAACCAAGAAAAAACAAACACCATCCACCAACACTCAGTTTAGAAGAAACCCGTAGGCTCATTAGCTCTGCTGTTGAAGAATCAAGACCTTCAGAAAGACTCAGAAATTGGACGCTTATAGCTTTACTTGTCAATACAGGCTTGCGGGTTACGGAATGCTGTAATTTAAATGAGTCAGACATCAAATATAGAGAGGGTGCTCCTCATAGTATTACTGTTATTGGCAAAGGAGATAAACAAAGAACTATTGTACTTAGTGATAATGCAAAAACAGCCCTTCATCAATGGATGACGTATCGCAAAAGCATCCTCATTGATTTACCGCCAGGTTCAGTACGCAATGCTGTTTGGCTGATCCCTGCAGGACGACAAAAAGGCAAACGTCTTTCTACAGCTGCGGTTAGGAAGCTTCTTAAGCGCTTAGGAGGTATTGCAAGTATCCAACAAAATATCTACCCGCACCTTTTGAGGCATACGTTTGCAACAGAAGCTGTTAGAGGCGGCGCTAAACTCCATGCCATTAGAGATGTGCTTGGTCACTCAAGGTTAGATACCACAGGTATTTACCTTCATGCAGATGAAACAGAGTTAGAAGCAGTAGCTGCAGTCATGCCTGATGTGCTTAGTCCTTAATCGTGAAATAATGAAGCTATGAAACTAGTTTCATTTGAAATTGATTAAAGATAGTCTTTAACGGAGTTCAGCTTTAGCACCGTTTGACTAAGCCCTAAGGCTTCAAATGTTTTGAGTAACTCATCACTTGTTACAGGTGGGCGTTTAAGGTTTAATCTTAATTCTCTAATTGCTTCAGCACATAAAGCTAAGTTCAAATCAAGCAGATGGCTTATAAAAACATCAGGATGCTGCGCTTCAACACCATAAGGCTCGAGTATGGGTTCTGGAAAATCTTTTAGGTTATAAGTAACAATCACGTCAGCCCTTGCTGTGATTGCTGCTGCTAGCACGTGTTTATCTTTCGGATCAGGTAGATTCATGGCGGAGGTAAGCTTTTCGTAACCTGTAACTAAGCAGTCTTCTACAGCTTTGTTCATATTATTGCGGGTGCGTGCTAGTTGCTCTTTTGAAATATCAGGGCGGTTTTTTAGTAAATTCCTTATCCACTCATCATGAATGTCGTTAGTCCACTTGGCTGCAAAGAGTTCGGTGAGTGTTAGGTGCATAAGTAAATCTCTTAGAGGGGCAGGATAAAGAACGTTTGCATCTAGAAGCGCTATAAAATTAGGCATGAATTTTGGGGGCTGTAGGCTGCTTAGTAGCCCATATTAAGTTCTTGAGCTTGCTCGTTTAATGTTCTTAAGGCATTTTTGCGTTTTGCTAAGGATGCCTCTTTGTAAGCCATAAGGTCACTAAACAGAACCCTGCGGTGTGTGCCGACTTTGTAATGAGGTATCTTTTTTTCGTTTAGTAGGCTAACTAGGTAAGGACGAGATACGTTGAGTAGGTCTGCTGCTTGTTGTGTCGTTAGTTCAGCATGTAAGGGTGTTAGCGTGACTGTGTTACCTTCTGCCATTTGTTCAAGAATGTAGTGTAGTAATTGTAGGGCTGGGGTTGGTAGCGTTACTGTTTCTGTACCGTCTCCTAGTTGTACGGTGAGTCCTTTTTCTATGTGTTCTGCTAAAAGGCGGCTAGATTCAGCAGCGAGTTGTTGCTCTTCTTTATTGGGTACGGTGGCTTGTGGCAAGCTTGTCATAATAGCAGCATTGTAGGCTGTAAACGAAATAAACGCAAGTAAATTACGAGGGTTTTAAAATTAATTAAA
>CAYGTA010000387.1:0-4839 GCA_964352605.1 uncultured bacterium
TGCTCACGTTAGGAAGTCTGACAATGGCGCAAACCAACCCTCTAAAACCCTACCAATGGCAAAACCGCATCATTCTGCTTTTTGCCAATAGTCAAGAAAACAAGCTCTACCAAGAACAAAAACAAGAACTCGAGCGTGTAAAGCTCGAGCTTGATGATAGAGATTTACTTGTCTTTCATATTTTTGAGCAAGAAGCCTTTCAAGAAGATGAAACGCTTGATTTAGAAGTGGCAGCCTACCTGAAAGAAAAATACTCAGGCGATGCTGAATTTAGCCTGGTTTTGATTGGTAAAGATGGTGGTGTTAAAAGAACCAGTCAGGCGTCTGTGAGTTCAGCAGACTTGTTTAATCAAATTGACGCTATGCCTATGCGTATAGATGAAATGCAAGATTAAGCTTTGCTAGGCTCGAGTTTGGGTAACTTCCATGCTGCTAAAATTGCTGTTAAAAATAAAAGTCCTGCTGATACTAAAAAGATAAGTCTAAAGCCTCCAAGAAAGACTATGAAGGCACCTAGCATGGGTGCAACAGCTCTTGAGAGTGATGTGACTGAGGTATCTAAACCAAAGGCGGCACCTTCTTCACCGGGTTCTGTGTAGTGATTGAGTAAGGCACTTAGTACAGGCATTATGCCACCTGCTGCTGCGCCAGTAATGATTTGTAAAAGGATTAACTGCCAGATGTTCTGCACATAGAACTGTGGGATGTAAGCAACAGCTGCGACTAAGACACAGTTTATAAGAATGGTTTTATGGCCAATCTTGTCTGAAAGGCGACCTAGCCAAATGGCGCTTATGGTGCCGGCTGCAGAAGCTAAAGCAATGGTTAAGCCTGTTAAAGTGTTAAGCCGAGTTTGATCTATTAATAACGTAGCTATGAATAAAGGTAAGTAAGGAATAAGTATATTTCGACTTAGCCAGCTAATAAACCTGAAGAAGAAAACAATACCTACCCCTGGTGCGGTAAGAATATGACGCCACTCAGCTCGCATACTTTTAGAGCGTTGCTTTTTTAAGTTGGCTTGCTGAGGCTCTTTAATCCAAATGAGTACCAGAATGCCACCTAAAAAGAGTAAGGCTGAGGTGAAATAAAAAGCTACACTATAACCAAAAGCATCTGCCAGAATGCCACCAATAAGGGGTCCTAACGCAATACCACTCCAAACACCAACCTGAAGCATGCCCATGGCGTAACCCATGCGCTCACGAGGCGCACTAGCTGCTACTAAAGCACTGGCTGCGCTAACTGTCCCTGTGACACCTCCTTGAAGCGTGCGTAGTAAAACGAGCATTTCGGCAGATTCAACAAAAGCCATAAGTAAAAGCAAAATGGCTCCCCCAAATAGTGCCCGCTGAACCATGAGCTTTTTGCCAAAACGATCTGCCAGAGCACCCCAAATGGGTGAGGTAATCGCCATAGTTACTGAGTGACCTGTGTAAACAGCGCCTGCTAAGAAAACAATGCTAATGCCATAGCTTGAACCCAAGTCAGCAACGTAATTAGGCAAAAAAGGAAAAATCATAGAGAAGCCCACTGTAGAAACCAGCTGAGCTGTAAACATAATGTAGAGATTTTTTTGCCATGTAAGCATAAGTACCTAAATTCTTAACAAATGCTAGCTATCTTAGCCCTATAGATCTAAAAATAATGTCAGATTAAACCAATTGCTGTTGAATCACAGTAGAAGCCAGGCAGCTAAACAAATATGAACTCGAGTGGGTTTTAGAAAGCTATCTTGCTTTGCTTTTGGTCTTGCTTCGGTATGGTTTGTAAACAGAGTATATTCAGTTGCAATGATTTTTAATAAGGGAGTCACTATGAAGTATAGAAGTTTAGGAAAAACGAATTATCCTGTTTCTGAAGTGGGTTTTGGCGCATGGCAAATTGGTGCAGATTGGGGCAATGTTAGTGATAATGATGCCTTACATGCACTAGAAGCAGCTTTGTCTGAAGGTGTAACGTTTATAGATACGGCTGATGTTTATGGTGACGGTTTAAGTGAGCAGCGTATTGCCAAGATGCTTAAAACTTATAAAGGGGAGCGTATTTATGTGGCTACTAAGGCTGGGCGTCGTTTGAACCCTCATGTGACTGAGGGTTATGTTTACGATAATTTAGCAGCTTTTGTGCAGCGTAGTTTGAAAAATCTCGATCGAGATACGCTTGATTTGGTTCAGCTTCACTGCCCGCCTACAGATGTTTATAAACAAGATACTGCTTTTGAAGCGCTCGATAAACTCAAGCAAGAAGGCGCGTTGCAGCATTATGGGGTGAGTGTTGAAACAGTAGAAGAAGCTAAACTCGCCATGAAGCATGAGGCGGTTGACACGGTTCAAATTATTTATAATATGTTTCGCTTAAAGCCAGCTTTAGAGCTTTTTGAAGAAGCTAAAGAAAATAATGTGGGCATTATTGTTCGAGTGCCGTTAGCAAGTGGTTTGCTGTCTGGAAAAATGACCAAGGAACGCCAATTTGACGCTTCTGATCATCGTAATTACAACAGGCATGGTGAAGCGTTTGATGTGGGGGAAACCTTTTCAGGGGTAGATTTTGAATCTGGTGTTGATGCTGCAAATGAGCTTAAAAGTATTGTGCCGGAAGGTGCTAGCTTGGCCCAAACGGCACTTCGCTGGATATTGATGCATCCTGCTGTTTCTGCTGTTATTCCGGGTGCAAAAAATGCTGAGCAAGCTAAAGCCAATGCATCTGCATCTGATTTAGCAGCTTTAGCGCCTAGCAGTATGCAAAAAGTAAGAGAGGTTTATGATCGCGTTATTAGAACACAAGTTCATGATCGTTGGTGAGTTAAGGCGTCACGATCTGCTTTTTTTAGGTTCTTGACAACTAGGTCGTACGACATATCAATTAAGAATTTTAATTCAGCAACTGGAACACTGCCATTCAAAATAATAGTGTTCCAGTGTTTTTTATTCATATGATATCCAGCTGTAATGGCTTTATATTTGCCTCGCAATAAGTCTGCTAATTCAGGCTCACATTTTAAATTGACTTCGGGGGGCTTATCTTTAAGGTTAGTCAACGCAAAAAGTTTGTTTTTAACCTTAAAGCACAGCACGTGTTGATCAAAAGGAAAATCAATAGTTGCTGCTGCTTTGCTTAAACAATAAGCTTTTAAGTCTTCTATAGTGGTCATGTCACAATGCTGGTTCCTGCTTTGCCTTCAATGGCAGCTTGAAGAAGGCTAGGGTCACGACCATCTGCAATAATCGCGTAACTGGCACCTTGAGCTAAAGCGTCAAGTGCTGATTGTACTTTAGGAATCATGCCACCAGAAATACGACCATCGGCAATGCGCTCAGCTATATCTTGCTTTGTTAGTTTTCTTTGCAGGCTACTAGGGTCACTCGGGTCATCTAAAACACCAACAACATTGGTTAAAAAGACTGCAGGTACACTCAGTGCACCTGCTACTGCGCCTGCAACTTCATCTGCATTTACATTAAGCACGCCAGAATGATCTTCATTAGCAGCTATACAAGCAATAACTGGAATAATACTGGCGTTTAGTAAGTGCTTGATAAGTTCAGCATTAACGGTTTTGACCGTGCCAACAAACCCCAAGGCTTCATCTTTTAGGATAGCTGAAAAAAGCTTGGCATCTCGACCTGTTAAGCCAATGGCTGGTCCAATCTCTTGCGCTAAGGCTTTACCTAAGAGCGTGAGAGCACGCTCAATAACAGGTAAACTCTCCTCACTTGTAACACGTAGACCATTTATAAAGCGATGCTCGAGTTTGGCTTCATTAAGGGCTGCTTCAATAAAAGGCCCACCGCCATGAATGACGATGGGGTTATGACTTTCTAAGTTTTTTAGGGCTTGCGCCATGCCTAATCTAGTACTAGGGTCGGTCATGGCGTTACCGCCGTATTTGATGACTAAGGCTGATTTCATAGCCTTAGTTTATGCTATTCGCTGGCGCTTGGTTGTAAACCTTCAGGAAGCATGTTACAAGGCATACCAACTTCTTCAGAACCATTTGTACTTAAGTAACAAATGCCTTCTTCTTCACGAATGGTTATGTTTAGCATGGCCTCTTGAGGCTCGAGTGCAGCTGGAGCTTCTTCGCTTGGAGTTGGCTCTGTGCTAGTAGCTTCTTCAGGGGCAGTTTCTTCTGTTGTTACTTCTTCAGCGGCAGTTTCTTCTACAGCTTCTTCTGTTACTGTAGCTTCTTCAGCACTAGGGCTTTCTTCGCTTACTGCTTCTTCACTACTTTCAGCAGCTTCTTCGCTAGCATCATGGCTTTCTTCTGAGTGATCTTCACTCATTTCAGTGCCATCATGATTTGCTTCAGTGCTGTGCTCTTCTTCGCTCATTTCTTCTTCGCTATGTGCTTCACCAGCGTCGTGACTTTCAGTTGTTGTTTCAGTTGCTGCAGGTTCAACTTGTGACACGCTTAAGCGCCCTACTATGGTTGCAGGTAGTTTGTCACAAGCTAAGTTGGTTTTTGTGCGGACGCCCGTTGTGGTTTCAGAAATAATTGAGCAACTATCGCCACTTCGACTAATGGCGCTAACGCTGTCGCCTGCAGGAATAAGGCTAAGCAATGCAGGGTCACTCAGGTCACTAAAGCCTTCGCTCATTACATCAGATTGAGCTCCAGTGGCTTCGCTAGCTTGTGTTTCTACGCTTTCAGCCGGTTCTTCAGCGTCAGCTTCGCTATGAGCTTCTTCAGTGGCAGCTTCTTCTGAATGACTTTCTGTAGTTTCAGCCTCGCCATGATCTTCTGCACCATGAGCTTCTTCAGTTGCTTCAGCCTCAGAACTCATGTCGGTACTAGCTTCTTCGCTTACAGCTTCCTCACTATGAGCTTCTTCGCTT
>CAYGTA010000388.1:0-4834 GCA_964352605.1 uncultured bacterium
TAAAAACGGATGGGCTAAGTCGATGTAGTATTAAAGATGAAAACTGCTATAGCTCTGACTCAAGACTGTTTTAAGAGAGACAAAGTCAAAAGCGGTTATAGTGCAGCCTTTTCCAGAAACACAAATTCATATGGCCCTTAATCACTATTGTCTAAAAATTCCTGCCGTTAGTCTTTCCTAAATTGATATCTCAACCCCAAAGAAATATCAAACGCCTGACCAAAACTCGGAATAATAATAGGATGATGGGTATAACTTACCGTAGCAGCTAAATCATCATTCAAATCAATACTAACCCCAGCAACCAAGGCAAACCCAAAAGCTGATTCATAACTCGAAAGCACTACATCATCAAGAACTCGAGTGTTTGCTAAGGGCAGGTAACTAAGCCCCACTGCCATAAAGCTATTGAGCCCTTCTAGGTCTTGTATTTTGCCAGGAAAGTCAATCCATATGCCTAGGTCGGTGGCAAACGCACCCTGCCAGTAAGGGTTTAGGTAAATACTTAGACCTTCGGCCACAGGGAGGGTGAGCGTGGCAGAAAATTTACCGTAGGGTTCAAACTGCTGACTCGAGCTGCTTTCTTGTAGTAACTCCGAGTAGGCAAGTCCGGCTTCTACAATGACAGTCTGGGAAAAAACTGTACTACTCATAAGCAATAGGGCAATAATAAGTCGTAGCATTAAAAGTAAATATTAATCCCTATAACAACGCCAGCTGAGGGGACACTGGGTTGCGGAATATTGCCACCAACAGCTAAAGCTGCCCCTAATCGCAATTCTAGAAACAAGCCTATTTCCTCTAAGTCGTACTCACTAAAGCTGTATTCAAAGCCAAACAAACCGTGTCCATCTAGTAAAAAGCTACCTTCTTCAAACATTATGAGTGCTCCGCCACCACCGTAAACACTAAGGGGTAGAACTTCAGCAAAGGGTGTCAGCACATCTGCCCCTACGCCTAAAGAAGTGCCACCATCACGAACTTGAAAGCTACCACTAATGCGAATATCTGGGCCAGCCTGATTCACAACGCCAAAATGTAGGGCAAGGCCAAACGGGTAACTTGTATTTATAAAACCTGTTGTTAAACCAAACCATGAATCTGTAGTTCGCACAGTACTTTGCGCTAAAGGGGTAGGAATCTGATTATTTTGCGAAAAAGCAAAACCAAAGGAACAAAGCAAACACAACAAAAAAGACCTAAAAAATCTCATAAGTTAAGTTTATACCAAATTCATGAGCAGCTTCTTGAAGTCTAACTCGAGCCTTCTTTAACCGCGTGGGTTGAGTAGCCAAATTGGGGTAGATGTTTATTATTTACACCTGAAATAATGGTTTGGGCGAGTTCAAATAGATTCGTTCCACCTACTTCAACATCCATCTTTAAGTGCGCTCTTAAGTCATCTAGCGTGCGTTCATCTAGCAGCATTTCTGTACCAAACTTAAGTACATTTGGTGAAACAAGTAAAACATCTGCTTCAGCAGGCTCTATTTGAGTCATAAAGTCACGACCTGCTAAAAGCCCCGTGACAGTAGTTACTTCACCAAACGTTCGGTTTTTTATAACGCGAACTTCCAACTCAAGATTTTCAATGTGCTTTAAAGGCTTTATGGCTTCTTCTAGTACCGGTGCAAATAATTTGCCTGTACCTAAAATCACTTTCTTTGCTTCGCCTAAACGCTTTGGTAGACGCGGCAAACCACTTGATAAGAAGTCACGCACCATCCCTACACCATTCTCAAGCATTTGGTAGCCTTCGTAGTAATCATCATCAGGAATCGGCTGACCTGCGCATATATAAAACTCATCACTTAAAAATACAAATCTTGTATCTCGCTCTTCAAGCATTTTCTCTTGAAAAGCGTGAACCCGCTTAATCACATCTTTAGCTTGCTCAGGCGTGTAAGGTTCTAAATCAGGTAAATTAACCCTATGCTCCGTAAGACCAACAGGTACAGCAGCTACCGCAACAACATTCGGGTAAGCAGCCAGCGCTTCAAGTGTCTCATCAAGATACTCACCATCATTACGCCCCGGCAACAACACCATTTGGGTGTACAAGTCAATAGGCTCGAGTCTTGTTAGCATGTCCCTAATTTGGGTTGCTTTTTGATCTTTGACTTTGAGTCGCCACCATTTCATCATGTCGTGCCGTAAATCTTGATTCATGGTGTGTACACTTACGTACATGGGGCTTAAATGCTCATTTAGAATGCGTTCTATGTCAGCTTCGGTTAGGTTGGTTAGAGTAACAAAAGAGCCATATAAGAAACTGGTTCTAAAATCGTCATCCATAATATATAGACTTTTGCGAAAGCCTTTAGGCATTTGATGTACATAGCAAAATTCGCACTTGTTAGCACATAGTTTAATGCCATCAAAAATAACTTCTTCAAACTCTAAGCCGGGGTCTTCCCATGACACTTCAAAGCTTAGTTTTTCTTTATTGTCAGAATTAATAACGGTAACCGTAACATCGCCTTTTTCTAGTTCACGGCGGTAAGCTAAGATGTCAGGAATACTTACGCCATTGACGCTATCTAAATGCCAACCTTCTTGAACACCCGCTAAGAACGCTGCTGAACCTTCAACAACTTCTCGAATAACTGCGCCTTCTGTACGTTTCATGTTACCTAGTGACACCATAAGCACACCATAGTAGCAAAGCTTAAGGCAAAAAGCATGTCGGCTGGTCAGCATTTTAGCTAATCAGGAATCTAGAACCAATGCCATATTGCTTCCAAAACCCAAATACCCCTCAAATACCTAGATAATCGAACTGCAGAATTTACATGCTTTACGCATTAAAAACTAAGGACACTAAAACCCAGTAAAACGGTATACTAAGGCTATGGCTAAAGCAGTAGACATGCAAAACATAAGCAAGCGTTTCCCGCTTGTGTTAGCAAATGACAAAGTAAACTTTGAATTAAACTGGGGTGAAGTACACGCACTCATAGGTGAAAATGGTGCCGGGAAAAGCACCCTAATGAAAATCTTATACGGCTTACAAGGCCAAGATGAAGGTGAAATTACTATTGATGGAAAAACCGTCAGGTTTAAATCACCTAAAGATGCCATTGCTCGAGGCATAGGCATGGTACATCAGCATTTCATGCTGGTAGAGCCTTTAAGCGTTACTGAAAATATGGTGCTTGGTTCAGAACCCACCCAAGGACTCGCCCTGAACTATAAACAAGCCAAAGCTAGAACTTCTGAGCTGATAAATCAATTTGGCTTTGACATTGACCCAGACACAAAAATAGAAGACTTGCCGGTTGGCTTACAGCAACAAGTAGAAATCTTAAAAACCCTTTATCGTGGCGCAAAAATACTCATTATGGATGAACCCACTGCAGTACTCACGCCCCAAGAAACCAAAGGTCTCTTTAAATTTATTAGAGACTTTGCGAAGGCAGGCAACGCTGTTGTATTCATAAGTCATAAACTTGATGAAGTTATGGAAATCTGTGACCGCATGAGCGTCATGCGAGATGGTCAAATGATAGGCATGGTTGAGCAGGCTGAAACCAACCAAATACAACTTGCCAACATGATGGTAGGGCGAGAAGTCATATTGCGGGTAGATAAAGAACCTGCCAAGCCTAAAGGCGTGCAAATAAAAATAGATGACCTTGTGGTAAACCACCACTTAAAACAAAAACCTGTCGTAAATCACGTAAGTTTTGAGGTGCGCGCTGGCGAAATTGTTGGCATAGCAGGCATAGAAGGCAACGGTCAAACCGAACTTGTAGAATGCATCGCAGGACTACGCAAAGCAGATGGAGGTACTATTTTTCTTGAAGGCAGGGACGTAACCAAAGAATCAGCCAGAACCCGCCGTGAAGAAGGTCTAAGCCATATACCTGAAGATCGCTACGAGCGTGGCCTAGTTGAAACCTTTCCAAGCACCCTGAACTCCATACTTGGCGATTACCACAAAGCTCCCTTTGTAAACAGCTTAGGCTTCTTAAACGAACAAAAAATAGAAGAGCATGCCAAAGACCTCATAAAAGACTACGATGTACGCCCCAACTCCCCCACTGTACTTGGTGGCAGCTACTCAGGCGGCAACGCCCAAAAACTCATTGTTGCAAGAGAGTTAGAACGGCATCCTGATGTGCTTATTGCGGCGCAACCTACAAGAGGTGTAGATATTGGTGCGATTGAATTTATTCATAAGCAAATTGTTAAAGCTCGCGATATAGGTTTAGCTGTACTTTTGGTATCTGCTGACCTTAACGAAGTTATGAGCTTAAGTGATCGCATTCTAGTGCTTTTTGAGGGTCAAATCATGGGTGAGCTTAGTCAAGAGGAGGCTACTGCTGAGAAGATCGGCTTGCTCATGTCAGGTTCGAAACTCAATGAGGCAGCTTAGCCTATCTTAGAAAGAATGGCATGAAAATTGAATGCGTTATCTTTGACTGTGATGGCACCTTAGTTGATAGTGAATACCTTTGTAACTTAGCTTTAGAAAAAATGCTGGCATGGCTAGGCATTATAGAAGATGCTAATTCACTTATACATAAGTATCGCGGGTGGAAGCTTGACACGATACTCAAATCATTATCTGTGCAGCATCAAATCTCTTTTAGTAGTAGCTTTGTACCAGCATATCGTGAACTAGTAGCAGAGTATTTTGATTCAAAACTCGAGCCTGTAGCAAACATGCGTGAAGCTTTAGAGGCAATACCTATAGCTAAATGTGTTGCTTCAAGTGGGCCATTACACAAAATTAAGCACGCTTTAAAGTGCACTGCGCTAACAGACTATTTTGGTGACCAGCTTTTTAGTGCTTATCAAATTAACTCTTGGAAGCCAGAACCTGACTTAT
>CAYGTA010000389.1:0-1372 GCA_964352605.1 uncultured bacterium
ACGCTCGAGGTTCAACAGATGAAGATGGTAGCATTACAAGCTTTAACTGGTCTTTTGGAGATGGTCAAGGCTCCAACGAAGCAGTTGTTACGCATGTCTTTACGCTAGCAGGCAGCTACCAAGTGACACTAACTGTTCAAGACGATGCAGGTGCAAGTGACAGCGCTAGTACAACCATTGAGGTTAGCCCCTCAAAAGCTGAAAGTACTGACTTTAGCCCAACTAGCTTAAGTTTTGATTTATTTACAGATGAATCAAGCGAAGCTAATTTTTCATTTGGAAATGTTGGTACTTCAGAACTTAGTTATAACCTAGAGACAAATGCAACTTGGTTAAGCCTAGACCCTAGCTCTGGTCTGCTAGACCCTAATCAGTCGCAGCAGATACTTGCTACTGCAACTTGCCCAAATAACACAGTAAATGAAACGGAACTTATTACTCTTACAAGCAATGACCCTGAAACACCAAGCCGAACACTCGAAGTTACCCTTAATTGCGCGGAAAGGCCAGCATCTGCCATTGAATATAATATTGATCTTGTTTTGTCAGGCACTGGTTTTAACAGTGAACGTCAGGCAGTATTTGAAAGTGCAGCAGCTCGCTGGACGAACATTATTACCACTGACCTTGAAGACATTGAATTCAGATCAAGATTTGGTCAAGACCTTACCGCGAACTTAGCTTGTGGCTTCTCTGACAACACAATTATTCAAACAGTAGATGACCTTATTATTTTTGCAAGCATAAGCCCGATAGATGGCGCAGGCGGCATATTAGGTCGAGCAGGCCCTGCCTTTATACGCTCAAACGCATTACCTTACACAGGCTGTATGCAGTTTGACTCAGCAGATGTTGCGGCTTTAGAAGCAGCTGGCTCTTTTGAAGCCGTCATATTACATGAAATGGGTCATGTATTAGGCATAGGAACTCTATGGGAAACAAAAAACCTAGTGTCTTTCTCGGGTAATAGTGATTGCAGAAGCTCGAGTTCGTTTTCTAGCCCTCCTGTGTTTACGGGCACTGCTGCTGTAACTGAGTATGCTTCGCTTGGCAAAACTGGTGATGTGCCAGTTGAAGATGATTTTGGTGCGGGTACGCAGTGTGGTCATTGGGATGAAGGTGTTTTTGATAATGAGCTTATGACAGGTTTCATAGAGGCGACTAGCAGCCTGCCTTTAAGTCGCCTGACTGCTGCTTCTTTACAAGATTTAGGCTACAGCGTTGATTTTAGTACTGTAGATGCTTATAGCTTGCCAAGCTGTTCACCGAACTGTACTGCCCTTATGGCACCTAATGCTTTTGATACTTGGGAAGTCACTTTGAAACCTAAAGCCATGATAAATCAAGAAGGCGACTTAGTCTGGCTTGACTA
>CAYGTA010000389.1:1472-4831 GCA_964352605.1 uncultured bacterium
CTAAGAAATACTGATGATGACATCACCAAACATGCTGCCATCTCCTAAATCCGTTAGGCGTTCATGCGTTAAGTCATTTAATCCTTTTTTATCTGGCGCGAGTTTAGGCCACCATAAACCTAAAGCAATGACGGTGCCTACTTGAGTTTTTTCGCTCACTATAATCTGCCTTGAGATACTACCTTCAGGGCTTTTAAGTGTGTAGTGCTGCTTATTTTTTAAGTTGAATTTTTGGGCATCTTTAGGGTGCACCAGTACTTGGGGTTCCCCACCCATAGCTTTCAGAAGCTCAGGCATGTTGCCCATGCTGGTATTTACAAAATGAGAACCCGGTGGAGAAATAAGCCTAAGAGGATAGCTTTCACTAGGTTGCTTTTGAGACTCGAGTTGTTTGGGTGCGGGTGTAAAGCGTATTTTTTTGTCTTTAAAGTTGCTGCCTTTAGCGTAAGGTCCAAAATTATTGGGAAGCTCGAGCTTTATGAAGCCTTTTTCTTTGAGTTTTTCAAACCTTATATCTTTTAAGTAAGGATGCTCTGAATTGAGTAAATCTTTGGCTATTTCTTCTGAACTCCAGCTTAAAACTTCATTTGTTATGCTCATGCGTTTCGCTAATTCTTTAAATACCCAGCTGTTAGGCTTAGATTCTCCTTGGGGTTTTATGACGGGTTCTGCCCATTGTAAGTAGTAATGACCGTAAGCAGTGTAGAGGTCAGGGTGTTCTAGAAACGTTGTGGCAGGTAAAAGGTAATCAGCGTAATCTGCGGTATCTGTCTGGAAATGCTCGAGTACGACGGTAAATAGGTCTTCACGGGCTAAGCCTTTGCGTATTTGACTGCTGTTGGGTGCAACGGCAGCTGGGTTTGAGTTGAATACAAAGAGTGACTTTATGGGGTTTTGTGTCCAGTTGAGTGCTGTTGCTAAGTGATTCATATTAATGACGCGGCGTTTGTTTTGCTTGACGTCTAACCCACTGTAACGGCTTGTGTTTAAAGGAAACGCGCCACTGGTAGATAAGTGTGCTCCGCCACCTTTATGCTGCCATGCACCTGTCAAAGCAGGTAGTAAGACGATGGCTTTGGTTGCGTTACCCCCACCCTGATTACGTGACATGCCGTAACCCACTCTAATAAAGCTCGAGTTTGTTTGTGCGTAGCGTTTGGCTATGTCTTCTATGCGTGCTGCGTCTAAATCGCAGTATGCGGCTGCGCGTTCGGGTGTCCATTGTTGGCAGGCTTCATGGTAGTCAGTTGTATTGTTGGCATGTTCTTGCAGGTAAGCGCTGTCTTCTAAGCCATCTCGTAATATTACGTGCCCTATGGCTAGCGCTAAGGCTGCGTCAGTGCAGGGTTTTATTTGCCAGTGTTCATCTGCAAATTGGCTAGTTTCATTTTTGTAGGGGTCTATATGCAAAATATAAGCACCGTTTTTGCGTGCTTTTTTCAGAAAGGGGGTTAAGTGTGAATTGCTACGCAAGCTGTTTATGCCCCAGAGCACAATGAACTTGGCATGCTCTAGGTCTTCGCAGTCAGTTCCTAATTTATTGGGACCGTAAACGTCTTCCCAAGCTGCTCCGCCTGTGGCTGCACAAATAGTGCCGTATTGTAATTCACTGGCACCTAGGGTTCTAAAAAAAGCGTATGGGTAGTCTCTTTCAATAAAACCCATTGTGCCCGCGTAGCTGTATTGAAAGACAGCTTCTGAACCAAACTCAGCTATGGTGTTTTGTGTTTTTGATGCAATATCTGTTAAAGCATCTTCCCATGAGACGCGCTCAAATTTACCTTCGCCTTTTTTTCCTGCACGCTTCATGGGGTATAAAAGTCTATCTTCATGGTGAACACGTTTAGGGTACTGATAGGTTTTGACGCAAGCAAAACCTTGCGTTACAGGATGCTCAGGGTTACCCTCAAGCTTTGTTACCTTGCCATCTTCTACAGTAATGTGTAATGAGCAGGCATCAGGGCAGTCAAGAGCGCAAACACTACGATGTTTCATGTGTCAAAGGCTAGCATGATTTTAAATAAAAGGTATCAAGCTTTTGCAAAACATAGACTTTACGCCCATTCCACTTTAAAGCCCAAACTTTTATCCCAACTTAAATGAAAACTTCTTGGATAAAGTAACTCTTCGCTTTTTAGCTCGAGTGTGTCTGTACTGTTTTGCTCTTTTAGGCATAGCATGCGTGCTTTGTCATTTATGCCTAGCAAAATGTAGGTGTTTGCTTTTAGGTTTTCATCTTCTAGTTTGTAGACTTCTGGGGTTTGGCAGTGCTTTAGTAAGATTTTTGTAAAGGCTTTTGGGTCGTATAAATCACCGTAGGTTAAGATAATTTGTTTGTTGCCTTCATGCAATGCTACTAAGCTTTCAAGAGCTTCTTGATCTGGCTTTGCTGCCAGATATAGTTTATAGCGCTTCATCATTTGCTATATCCTCAAAAGCAGGAAGGGGTAGCTGTTGTGCTAAGAGGATTTTCATGTCCTTAGCTTATCATGTTGATGTCGTTTTCAGTTCTACAAGTTATAGCAGTTCCATGAGTAAAATCAGGAAAAGAATGGTTTTGAGTTTACACGCTAAGCTTTTTAATAAAAATGCTTATGTGGGGTATTTTTTTATGCAGCTAATTGAGCTTTATTTTTAGAGTATGCTTTGGTTTAGCGCACTACCCAGAGGCCTTCGCGCTCTAATATGTCTTCTATTTCAAATAAATGCCCTATGCCGCCTTGTTCTCTTAAGCGGTAGTTTTCGTAAAGCATGTGCGCCCTTTGGCAGCTAAATACCCATACATTTTCTGGGTGGTTATCTTGCTTGTCGCCATTGTCATGATGCACAACTTCGCCTTTAACTAAAGCTCTACCTAGCTTCCATTCGGCAATGGCTCTATGTACGTAGTAAAGTTCTTTGGTTCTGGGGTCTCGTCTGCGTTGGTAAGGGTTATGGGGTCTAGCTTGTGCGCTCTCTTCATCATCTTCGTCATCATCAACAACGTCAAAGCTAGTCTCATCTAGTGACATGTCTGCTAGCTCTTCTAAGCTAAGGGAAAAAAGTTTCTCGCGTAAATCTGTTAAATCATCAAGCTGATTAGAAGAATTTTGCACTCGAGTGTTCCTATCGTAAGGTTAGAAATGTGTTTTTTGTGTGCTTACTGTGTTGAGGAAAGTAAACGTTGATTTTTGGGTTTCTAGTAAAAGCTGTTTGAACGCTCTCGCGTTGCTTGAATAGAGGCTTTAAAACAATACTGTAGGGTGCTCACCTTTGTTCATTATACCTTATTCGTAGGCTGTGTGCGTTAGCTTATGGTAACGAACTAATACTAAACTGATTTAATCGTGTCATAAGACTGAGTGAGTCAGAGCGTAGTC
>CAYGTA010000390.1:0-4831 GCA_964352605.1 uncultured bacterium
CGTAATCAACTCTGTAAGAGTTTATGAAGTACCTTTTCGGACTTGGTATTAGTAGGTCAGAACTATGTGTAAGCACAAGCTGATAGTGATTGTTTAGTACCCTCAGCATTGGGGATGATAGGTGATTTAACTGTTTTATGTAGTCATGAGAGTTGAAGGTGCAAAGCTGTCGATAGTTTGACTGTCTGATATTCCTTTTTGTACAAGCCTATCAAAGGCTAAAAAAAGTAGGCTACATTGGTCTTGCTCATAACTAGACTCGGACGAAGCTGTTTCAAGTAAATTACGAATTTCATTAAACAGCTTGAGGTAAGTTTTTTGACTTAAGCGTAAGGAGTGAAACTGTAAATGAGCAGGATGTCATTCTAGGGCTTCACTTCTGTAAGATTTATATGTCGGCTCATTATAATCCGCTGCATCTATAAAACTAATGGTATGCCAATCATCGTCATCTATCTGAATTAAAGCATCGGAACTTGCGTAAGCCTTCATAAAACAGCTGCTAATGTCATTTGTTTGGCTAGGTAATCATTTGAACCACCTAAAGGAAGCAGGTTACAGCGATGCTTAAACCTTTTTGCTGTCGTTTGATAAAAGACTTTTCTAGCTTCACGCTTAAGCTCAAAAAGCAGCTCGAGCTGTAGGTATTTTTTTATGTGATGGTGCACAAGGTTTGCTGGCATAGGTAGTTTTTTGGCAATAGACCTTTTGCAATTAAAACGCTGCAAGCGTTTTAATTGTCGAACTAGGTGAGTATAAACAGATGTACTAAGTTGAGGGTGTGTTTTACTTGAAAGCTACTATATCTGTTGGTGAAGCTGGATTTAGAAACTGTGCAAGAAGGCCAATGTTTCTTAAAGCTTCAGCTTGTTCTCTTTTACTAATGACGATTTCATTTTTTTGCATGAAGCTAGTATGACACTAAGTATTTTCAGCACGCTACAATACTAGCTGAAAGTCAATTGAGATTCTCTTTTAAAAGCTTTTCTACAATAACAACATCTTTCCAGATGCCCTCTAGCTGGGCGTGGTTTTCGTAAACCCCGACTTCTCGGAAACCATGTTTTTTGCATAAGGCAAGGGATGCTTTATTTTCAGGAAAGATTCGAGAAAGTATTTTCCAGAAACCTGCTTCTGCGCAAGCTTCAAAAAAGGCTGGTATGAGTGCATTGCCAACACCTTTCCCTTGAGCTTGCTCATGAATGTAAATGCTGAATTCAGCTATGCCTGCGTAGCAGTTTCTTGAGCGATACTCTGAGGCTGCAACCCAACCGAGAATCTGAGTATCTTTTTCAGCCACAAGAAAAGGATGATTAGGTCTTTTTAGCCAAATTGCTATATCTTGAGCGCTTCGTTCAATGGTTTCAAAGGTAGATTTTCTAGTTCGAATACCTTGATTATAAATTTCACACACCGCTGCTAAATCTGCTTTTTTTGCCTTGCGAATGCTTAGCTTATCTGGCATGATTAAACTCCTTTTTGTCTTTCACCTGAAGTACAGCGAGGGCTGCCAAGCCTGAAAGGCTAGCAAGTATAACTAGAGCGAGTGTGTAGTTGCCGTAAACGTCACGCAGAGCTCCTGTGCCTAAAGGTGCAATGGTTTGTGTTATGGCAATAATGGTAACCATGCTGCCATTAATACTGCCATAATACTTTGAGCCATAAGTTTCTGCCACAAGTGCTGCTCTAGCTAGTGTTCCTGCGCCATTTGCTAGGCCGTGGAAAGCCGCAAACATCCATATGCTGCTAATACCTGCAATAAAGATTAAGCTAAGTAAACCAAGCGTATGGCAAATAAAGGTGACAGCCGAGAGTTTTGTTAAGGAAAAACGTTGGCTGTTAGGTGTAAATAAGAGCCTGCCAAGTACTTGCATAATGCCAATTGAGCCGGTAGCGGCCGCGACAAGAGCAGGGCTGTAACCTTTTTCTAAAAGCATAGGAACACTGTGGGCAGCTATAGCAACAACGGTGATGCGGTCAAGCGTAAAAGCTGTAGATATCCACCAAAAGCTCGAGCCTTTAAGGGCATCTTGTTTGCTTAGGTGTTTTTCTTGCTTGCTTTGTTCTTGACTTTGCCTTTCTGGGGTTAGGCCAAGTGTTTCTGGTTTTTGTCTTAGTACAAATGCGTGTAGTGGAATGGTGATAAGTGCAAATATGAGGGCGAGAACTCTAAGTGCGTCACGCCAGTACAGGGTTTCAATAAGGTAGGTTGAAATGGGTATGAAGATAGTGCTTGCGAGGCCACCAAAGAACGTAACAATAAGCATGGCGTTAATACGGTTTTTGCGAAACCAGACGGCAACAACGGTAAAAGCTACTTCATAAAGGGTTGCAGCCATAACTAGGCCAAGGCCAGCCTGAATGATGTAAAAGCCTAATAAGTTGCTACTTGTTGACCATAAAAGTAATAGCACAGCGCCAAGACTCGAGCCTAGGGTCATGAGTTGACGTGCGCCGTGTTTATCTACCCAATTGCCAATGGGCATGGCTACTAAGCCAGAAACCAAAAGGGCTGCTGAAAGGGCGCCAGAGCTTTGTGCTCTTGTCCAGCCGAGTTCAAGCTCCATGGGGGTTATAAAGACACTAAACGTGTAAAAAAGAATACCAAAGCCTACCGTTTGGGTTATGGCGAGTGCCCAAGTTATGTTCCAGCCGTAGTAGTACTTGCTCAAGATACTCCTGTAAAAGATTAGCTTTTAGGCAATCTTGTCATTCATTTTTGTATTCAAACTGCTTTAACTGCATTTCTTGTCGAATAGCTTAACCGATTTTGCTATGGATTAGAAAGAAAAATGCTTGTGAAGAAACAGTAAATCATAACGTTCAAATATCTTTGTGACTTTGCATATGTTTAATAGCTACTTGCTCAGCGGCTTTTAGACCCAAGCTCGAGTGTTTAAATTCAGGCATGACATAGCGGGCGAATAGTTCGTAGCTTTTCTTAATGGCTTCTGGGCTAGCCCATTCTTTATTGCCTATTAAAATGCTACCTGCACCGGTTTGAGTAGTAATGCTACTAAGTGCTTCTATGGCGTCATCTGGCGTGCCTATAATGTCTGTGGGTCTGGAAGCTAAGTGTTCAGGCCAGTCTTCTTTACTTACGGGTGGCAGGGGAGAGCCGCTCACTCGAGTTGAGAATTCAAAGCGTTCTTTGCTTGCGCCTTCTCTAATATTATTGATGGCTTGGCTTTTGCTTTCAGCTAAATGTAGATTTATGGGTACGTAAATATCATCTTTTGAGGCAGTTTTGTTTGCTTCTGTTGCTGCTTGTTCAATTAAAGACCAATTGGTTTGAAAGTTTTCTGGTCTGCCGCCGACGAGCCAGCGGGTGCCATGTTTGCCTATGCGCGTTAAGGTTTCTTTATTGCCGCCTGTCACTAAAGCGATAGGCATGTGTGGGTAGCTGTAAGGGCGTAATTGCAAAACTGCATTTTCAAGTTCGAACCAGTCTGTCTTAATGCTTAGTGGCTCTACTGAGGTGAGTAAATGCATGATGACATCAAAGGCTTCTACGAATCGTTTAGGTTGTTCTTCGAGTGATACGCCTAAAACGTAGGGGTCTGATTTTAGTCCGCCCCCTGGCCCCATGCCCAAAATGACCCGACCTCTTGTTAAATGGTCAAGTAGACTCAAATTTTCAGCTACAAAAAGAGGATTGTGAATGGCAAGCGGAATGACACCCGTTCCGAATTTAATGTGTTTGGTTCTAGCGGCTGCCGTGGCAATAAAGATTTCAGGTGAACTGACATATTGCCAGCCTGTTGAGTGATGCTCACCGACAAAAACCTCATCAAACCCCAAAGTATCTAAATGTTCAATGAGCTGCAAGTCACGCTCGAGTGCGTAGGTGGGGTTTTCGTTTGGTTGATGGATGGGTTGCAGAAATATGCTGAAGCGCGTTGGTTTTGGCATGCTGTTTAACAGCAGCTCGAGCTTTTAGCTATTTGGTTAGTGTCTTGATTGGCTTTTTGCAAGGGGCTTGGTGTGCAGCAGTTTGAGCTGTTACCTATAACGGCTATATCGCCAAAGCTGCGGTCATTAGCTTTGCAGGCGACGGTTGGGGTGTTTAGTTTAACCGTGACGGTTGTTTCATTGGTTTCTATGTCTGCGACGACGTAACTTATGGCAGGTGAACCTATATCACCATATTCAACCCTCATTTGGGCTTGCTCATTTACAGCGATACTCGAGCTGACTTTGGTGTAGATACTTAGGAATTTGGCTATGGACATGTAGCTTTCGTTGCTGTTGTCGGGTGCCCAGAGCTGCAGTGTGGTTTCGTGCCATGTGTTGCCTTGTCCGCCGCAGTCCATACTTTGAACGCTGGCTGCTTTGACTTCGGTGACGTGATAGCCTGTTTTGACATGACGGTTTCCGAAACTAAATATTAGGTCTGAGTTTGGGTTTTGTGTTTCTATCTCGTTTAAAAACTGCTTTGTGTTCATTTTGTTCTCCTTTGTTTTTACTAATACATTGATAAATATCAATATATAAATCTAAAAAAATTTAAGTCAATTTATTTAAAATACCCGATAATGCTTTTAAACCTTTACTGTTAATTTGGTAATACATCCACCTACCTCGCTTTTCAGCTGTAACTAAATTGGCTGAAATAAGACATTTCATATGGTGACTCACGGTGGGTTGTTTAAGTCCTGTGAGTTGCTCAAAATCACAAGCGCAAACCCCTGATCCAGTTCCGCAACAATTAGCTGACGATTGCTTAGCCAAATGCTGCAAAATCTTTAAGCGCGCCGGATCACCCAAAGCCTTAAACATCCAAGCTAAATCATCTAAAGATGATTCATTAAGCTGAGGCTCGAGTGTTAAT
>CAYGTA010000391.1:0-3254 GCA_964352605.1 uncultured bacterium
GACGTAATCAACTCTGTAAGAGTTTATGAAGTACCTTTTCGGACTTGGTATTAAACCCTGAATTTTTTCAAGCCTATACGTTCAAAGATATTTAAACACTCTATTCATTTGGCAAATAAATAGTAAAAACAGCGCCACCTGCTAAAGCATTTTGCGCCTCCAACTTGCCACCATGAGCCTCTACAATAGCTTTAGCAATAGCTAAACCCAAACCTGAGCCTTCTTTACGACTCGTACGAGAACGATCCCCCCTGTAAAAACGCTCAAAAACCTGCTCTAAGGTTTCTTGCGGTAAGCCAGCACCCTTATCTTGCACGCTTAACTTAACGCCATTCTCAGCATTTCTTGCTGACACCGTAATCTCACTAGGGCTCGCATAACGCAAAGCATTATCTAACAAATTAGAAAACACTCGAGTCATTTGTTCAGAATCTAAACTAGCTTTTAAGGTTTCACTATAAACATCTAAAGTGATACTCGAACCTAGTTCATGAGCTCTTAGTTGAAAAGAAGCTGTTAAGCGCTCAAGCCAATCTTTAAGGCGCACATCTTGCTTATGTAGCTTAACGCCACCACTTTCCACCAAAGATAAGGTGCGTAAATCTGAAACCAATCGAGTCAGCAACATAACCTCACCATGAAGCCTATCTAACCCCGCCTCATCTAACTTAACAATGCCATCTTGCATACCTTCTATTTCGCTACGCATAACTGCCAGCGGAGTCCGTAAATCATGCGCAATATCCGCCACAGTATTACGCCGCCACGCCTCTTGCGTTTCTAAACTCTCACCTAAACTGTTAAACGCCTCGGTTAAACCACGCAATTCATCACGTGATTTAGGAAGCTCGAGCTTTAAATTCCTTTCACCAGCCTCTAAGCGTTTTGCGCCTTCTGTTAAAGCTTTTAAGGGACGCGTTAAAAGTCTTGTTACAGCTGCCGCCGCAAACGAAGCCATGAAAAAAGCAACAAAGCCTGCTAAAAAAGCAGTTCTGGTAACTTGTGTAAAAGCTTCTTTAGCAGCCAAAAAAGACGGATGATTCATACGATCCGGGTTACTCGAGTTGTTAGGAAACTCAGTCATATTAAAGAGCTCTTGTTGCGCATTAAAAACCGCGCCAAGGGTCAACCATGTAGTTAGTGCCACAGCAGCTAACGCTACAAAAGCAAAAGCAAAGGTTAAACGACGACGTAAACCACCACGTCTTTTGTACCAGTCTTTCTTATGCTTCCAGTGACTCGGCATGTTTCTTTTAGCTGGATTAAAAGGCATAATTTACGGCCTTAACCTGTAACCAACACCACGAACGGTTTCTAGCTTAACACCACACTCCCCTAGTTTCTTACGAATGTTTTTAACATGCGCATCCACCGTACGTTCATCTGCAAAACGATCTGTATCACCAGAAGCAGCCAATAATTCAGGTCGTCCTTTAACCTTACTAGGCTCTTTAGCTAAGGCAGCCAAAAGTCGCAATTCACTCACAGTCAAATCAACCTCTATGCCCTTACAAGTAGCAATATACTTAACCAAATCTACCCGAATAGCACCCACCTCATAAACTTCAGGAGGCACTAACTGACCACTCGAGCGTCTTAAAACAGCCTTGAGTCTTGCTACAACTTCTCGGGGGCTGTAAGGTTTGACAACGTAATCATCTGCACCTAAACCAAGACCTAAGAGTTTATCTATTTCTTCATCTCGCGCGGTTAGCATAATGATGGGTACATCTGACTCTGTACGAATGCGCCTAGCAACTTCAAAACCATCGAGTTCAGGTAACATGACGTCTAACAAAATCATGTCTGGTTCCGCTGAACGCCACAACTCTAAAGCCCTTAGGCCATCTTTAGCACGTTCGGTTTTGTAGCCTTCTCGCTTTAAGTAATCTTCTAAAATTTCAGCCAGCCGGGCTTCATCTTCAACAATGAGTATGGTTGCGCTCATAAGCTCTTTTCCTCAATAAGACTCTTAATCTCTATAATTATGTGTTTTCTACACCTTAAACTGCTACTGATGTTACAACAGTTTTGCTTTTATAGCCTTTTGCAATTAAAACGCTGCAGGCGTTTTAATTGTCGAACTAGGTGAGTAAAAACGGATGCACTAAGTTGATGCTGTGTTTTACTTGAAAGCTGCTATATAAATAAAAAGCCTAAGGGTTTTTTGCCAAAACTCCCTTAGGCTTACTATGTGCAAAAACGAATAATGTTGCGTTTTTAGCTTAATGCTTTTATGACAGCGTCAAACTCTTCTTTACTAAGCTCACCTTTAGCAAAGCGCATTCTAACGGTATGCAAAGCATCATCATGTTTCTGATAACCATTTGACTGCGTTGCTTTAAGAGCATCTTTTACATCTTCAAATTCTTCAGGGCTAAGTTCACTGTTCGCCAAGCGATCTCTCGCAACCTGCATAGCTTCATCTTGACTACGCGTTGCCTGAGGCTTATCTTCTTGCGCCCAAGAACGGTAACGCTCTTTGGCTTTCTGACGCCAATCTGGCGATCCTTCAGGGCTAAAACCAGAGTAACGCATACCCCTAAAAATCAGTTTAATTGCCATAATGGCAAACACAAAAAACAAAATAGTGCCAAAAAAATTAAGAACACCAAAACCAAAACCCATGTGGGCCATATGACCACCAGCTGCTACCATAAGAAAATCCTTTCAAAACGTTCGAACTATCCGCTCGAGCTTAAAAGTAGTTTAGTAAGATAGTCATGAAACATAGGCGAAGGCATTATGAACGCTGTGTGAATTTACCTCAAAAAGTCGTTTGAACCAACTCAATGAGTTTTTGGATTCATATTACGCTGCCAATAAGTATTGGAGCATTCACATTTCGCTTTTTTGCTTAATCCCTTAAGAACTTCTCCCTAGAGCCGAGTTCCAAAGGGACAGTGCTCTAAACAGTCCTGAACCACAAGAGCGAAGCGGTAATGAACTAATATATCCAGCAATCAAAGATGATACTTCTGGCTTAAGGCTGTTCTAAGGGAGCTAAAGTCAAAAGCTGTTTTGGTGCAACTTTTTCTGGAAATACAATAATTTTATAGACTGAGCTAAGCTACTGCACACAAGAAGCACTCACCTACGCTTTGGCATTAAGTAGCAGAACCATCTGCAAAGAAATCTTTGAGAGCTTCAGCGGCAGATTGCCCAAAACCAGGAATACTCGCTAACTCTTTAACATCTGCATTTTTAATTTGATCGACACTCGAGAAGTGAGCTAACAAAGCGTCACGGCGTTT
>CAYGTA010000391.1:3354-4828 GCA_964352605.1 uncultured bacterium
CTACTCATTTGCCCTTTACCACCATCTATAAGTAAAAGATCAGGAATAGGCATTTTATCTGCTAATGACCCCGTGAAACGCCGATAGATAACCTGATGCATACTATAAAAATCATCTGGTTTTTCTAGACCTGTTATACGCACACGCTTGTACTCACTTTTGCGTGAACGCCCACCTTCAAAAACCACAATACTGGCAACTGTGTGTGTACCCATAAGGTTAGAAATATCGTAACCTTCTATGCGGTAAGGCGCATTTTCTAATTTGGCGAGCTGTTGTAATTCTTTTACGCCCGGTGCTTCACCACGCTTTTCAAGTAAAGCAAGTTCCGCCTCTAAGCCTGTTTTAGCGTTTCGTTCAGCCATAGCCATAAGCTCTAACTTATCACCCCGCTGAGGAATGCGTAACTCTATTTTTCTACCACTTCGCTCCGCAAAAAATTCGGTCCAGAAGGCCGTATCTAGGTTACTTTCAGGCAGCATAATTAAAGGAGGAATATGGGTTGCGTGAGCATAATAACTCGTCATAAAAGGCTCTAAAATTTCAGCAGCAGTGGCATCTGCAGCGTTAGTTAAAAAGCGCTTATCCCTACCAACCACTCGCCCACGGCGCATTTGAAAGAGTTGCACCATTGCGTAATTACCTGCTTGAGCAATGCCAAGAAAATCAAGATCATCGTTATTTGCCCTAGCAACATCACTGTCATAACCCGTTAGACGCTGCAACGCCTGAATGCGATCACGATAAATTTTAGCCAACTCAAAATCCTGCCTGTCAGCAGCAGCCATCATTTCTATTTTAAGAAGCTCAGCTGTTTCTTCAACACGACCCTCAAGAAACACTTGAACCTGCTCAACAACCTTCGCATAATCCTCTTGTGTCACATTAGCTACACAAGGCGCCAAACAACGCCCCATATGAAAACGCAAACACGCCTTCTTCTTTGTCTTCATAGGCAAACCACTATTTTGCCTTAGAGGGAAAATAGAGGCAATTAAATCTTGAACCCGCCTTAACGAGCCCACATTCGGATAAGGCCCGAAGTACTTAGCACCATCTTTCGTAACGCGCCTTGTAAACAAAAGCATAGGAAACGCTTCATTAGTCAACTTCAAAAAAGGATAACTCTTATCATCCTTTAAAAGCACATTATAGTGAGGCTTATAGCGCTTAATAAGGTTCGCCTCAAGCACCAGCGCCTCAACCTCACTCTTCGTAACAATAAACTCGAGTCTTTGGGCAGCTTTTGTTATGAGGTGCGCTTTTTTCTCAGCACTATCGTTAAAGTAAGAGCCAACCCGACTACGTAAGTTAAGGGCTTTACCTACATAAATAACCTTATTTTCTGCCGTGTAGTAAAGGTAGCAACCAGATTGGGTAGGTAGAACAGGAAGATCAGCTCGAGTCATGGATTTACTAGTTTAGCGTTTTTCTTAAGACTTTTTCGTTAGCCTTATTGCTTTCAGCATTAAGC
>CAYGTA010000392.1:0-4803 GCA_964352605.1 uncultured bacterium
CCGTGCAGGCAATCACTTATTTCTACGCTCGAGTTATACCTATGAATGAATTAAACTGAGGGGTTTCTCGTGGCAATGCTTGTTTTTCTAGTGTGTTTAGTTTTTAAGGATGCTTTATGCCGTTAAGTACACAAATCATTAAAGATTTAATTGCCCTTAGTAGCCCAAAAGCCGTTCAGCTTGACCCTAAAGTTATTAAGCTAATGTCGCAAGATCATTATTGGTTTTCACCGATTTTAAAATCTCAACTTGAAGATAAATTTGCTGAGCTTATTGTGCAACCTAGTAGCGTTGAAGAACTACGGGCCGTTATTGCTTACGCTTTTAAGCATGACATTCCAGTAACCATGCGGGGCAGTGGTACGGGGAATTATGGTCAAGGCATACCCATGCAAGGTGGCATTGTAATTAGCATGCATGGATTAAAAGAAATACTAGCTCTTTCTAAAGAGGCTGCCACGGTTCAAGCTGGTGTGAAGTTAGGAAAACTCGAGCGTGAAGCGAGGATGATTGGTGCTGAGTTGCGCATGTACCCGAGTACGGTTGCTACGGCTACGGTGGGTGGCTTTATTGCTGGTGGTGCTGGGGGGGTTGGTTCTGTTACGTGGGGTACGCTTTGGGATGAGGGTAATATTTTGGCGGCAACGGTTCTTAGCATGGAAGCCAACCCAAGACTCTTAACAGTAAGGGGGCATGATGCGCTTAAAGCAGTGATTCATTCTTGTGGCTTGACCTGCATTATTGTTGATGTAACACTTGCTTTAGCCCCAGCAGAAGCTTGGCAGCAATACACCGTGTGTTTTTCTGAGTTTGAGCAGGCACTTCGTTTTGGTGAACAGTTAGCTTATTCAGATGCTCTTAAGAAACGTCTTATTTCGCTTCATGAGTGGCCTATTCCTAGTTTTTTTACGAAACTTGTTCAAGCGGGCTTTACGCGTGAAGGGCAAGCTTTAGCTTTGCTAGAACTCACCATGATGCCTGAAGATCTTAAGAAAATCACTGAGTCTTTTGGTGCTGAAGTGACATGGCATGCTGGTCATGATGATTATATGTCTGGCGCTTATAAGCTCTCTGATTATAGTTGGAACCACACGACCCTTTGGGCTATGAAGACAGATGCGTCTATTACTTATTTACAAGATGCTTTTGATAGGAATAAATTTGAAGAACAATTTGCTTTACGTAAAGACAAATATGCTGATGATTTACTTCATCATATTGAGTTTATGCGTTTTGGTGGGCCTCCTTACCCGCAAGGTATGACGCTTGTTAGGTTTAAAGATGAAGCTCGACTCCGTGAAATACAGGCCTTTAGTGAATCTATTGGCATTGCTGTGGCAGATGCGCATAGTCATAAATTAGATGATGATATAAGATGGAATGGCCAACCCATTTTAGATGCAAAGAAGAATTGGGACCCTAAGCGCTTACTTAATCCGGGGCACTTAAATCAGGAATTATGAATCGACTGTTTGAAAGCTTAAGTTCGGCAGCCATAGCTAACTTAAAGAAAGATAATGGCATTATCATTTTACCTATTGGTGCCACTGAGCAGCATGGGCCTCATCTGCCTGTCATGACAGATACAAGGCAAGTAACGGCTGTGCTTGCTGCAGCTTTAGATTTACTAGATCAAAACACTCGAGCTTGGTCTTTGCCAGCCTTGCCTTACAGTAAAAGCAATGAACATAGTGCTTTTGCAGGTACGCTAAGCTTATCAGCGAGTACCTTGACGAGCATCTTGAAAGATTTGGCTGTAAGTGTGAAACGTTCAGGCTTTAAACGCTTGGCTTTGTTAAACGGGCATGGTGGTAATGTAGGTTTATTAGATTGTGTAGCAAGAGATATTCGTTATGAAACTGGCTTACTGTGTTTTGTTGTTCAACCTAGTTATTGGCTACAAGCTCCTTTTGACCAGTCAATAGAAGAAAGACGTTTTGGACTTCATGCAGGTGAACTTGAAACTTCACTCATGCTTAAACTCGAGCCGTCTTTTGTTGACATGACGAAAGCTATTAAGGCTTACCCTGATTTTCCTAGTGAAGACTTTCATTTCTTTGGAGCTGCTTCGGTGGCGTGGTTAACGCATGATTGGAGTGTAACGGGTGTGTTTGGTGACGCAACGCTAGCAACTAAGGAAAAAGGTGATCAAATTTTGCATCATGCTGCTGAGCGTCTTTCACAGTTAATCAAAGTCATGAGTTCTTTTGAATTGCCTAATGCTTGATTATCTACTTAAAAATGCTTGTGTTGAAGGTGAGCTTTGCAATCTTGCTATTAAAGATGGTGTTATTCAGAAAAGAACCCATACAGCTCAAGTGTCAAATGAAAAGGCAACAGAAGTTTGGGAGCTTGACGGGCGGGTAGTCATTCCTGCTTTAGCTGATGTTCATGTTCATCTTGATAAAACCTTTGTTCCTTTAGTCAATCAATCTGGCACTTTAAGAGAAGCCATTGATGTCTGGGTTAAAGAAAAACCCAAACTTAATTTTGACAGTTATGAACAGCGTGCCTTAAAAGCTATCAAGCAAGCCTTAACTAAAGGCACAAGTTTTATAAGAACACATATTGATATTAATTCAAAGCACGGATTCACAGCTTTAGAAGCCATGCTAAAAGTTCGCGAACAAGTTAAAGAGCTTTGTTATATTGAAATTGTTGCTTTAGGCGCTGCAGGCTTAACTAAAGCAGAAACTCAAGCCATGAAAACAGCACTCGAGTTAGGTGCTGATTTGGTAGGTGGTGCCCCTGCGCTGCTTGAAAACCCACAACAATCCATTGATGTGATTTTTGATTTAGCTGAGCTTTATGCTAAAGATATTGACTTGCATATTGATGAAACAGAAGACCCTAATAGTAGAACCTTAGCGTATCTTGCCAAGAAGACAATCGAGAAGGGGTTTCAGGGGCGAGTAACGGCAGGTCATTGTTGTTCTTTAGCCTTTATGCCACTCGAAGATGCTGCTAACCTCATTGACAAGGTTGCTGAAGCGAAACTAAATATCGTTAGTCTGCCCTCTTGCAACTTGGTGCTTATGGGTCGTAATTTAGAACCAAAACCTCGTGGTGTTACAAGAATTAAAGAGCTTTTAGCTGCTGGCGTGAATGTAGCGGCAGCCTCTGATAATGTAGCTGACCCCTTTAACCCTTTTGGTCATTACGACGCTCTTTTCACAGCTAATCTTGCAGCTCATACTGCGCAAATGACAAGTCTTGAGGAATTAAAACGCTGCTTAGACATGGTTACATGCAATGCTACAGCCATCATGAAGCAAACTTCAAAACTAAAGCCAAACGAAGCTGCTAATTTCGTTATACTAAATGCATTTGACTACGCAACAACCGTAACAAGTTTAGCTGACCGCTATGCCACCTTTTACAAAGGCCAGTGTGTCGTTAAGCAAACAACAAACTACGAATGGAAGCATAATGGATCTTCTTTTACGTAATGCCAGACTTTTAAACGGACACATTACCGATATTGCTATTGAAGATGGCCACATAGTAAAACTCGAGCCTGACCTTGAGCTTAGTGCAAAAGAGGAACTTAATCTCGAAAAGAAACTAACCTTAGCTGCTTTTGTAAATGGGCAACTACACGCTTGTAAAGTATTCTGGCGTAGAAATCTCAAGCAGCTAAATCCTGAACTGCAAAGGCTAGCACGCTTTCAGGCAGCAAAACACGTAAAAGCAAGCTATACAGAAGATAATGTCTACACTCGAGTTAATGAAGTCATGAGATTAGCAATAGCTAATGGCAGTTGCGCAATCAGGTTATTTGCTGATGTTGATGAAGCTTCAGGCCTTACCGCTTTGAAAGGGCTGCTTCGCATTAAAAAAGCTTATGCTCCTTTTATGAGCGTTCAAGTAGTTGCCTTTCCGCAAGATGGTGTCTTTGGAGGTCATACTCAAGAGCTCATGACACAAGCCTTAGAGCTAGGTGCAGATGTTGTAGGCGGCATACCATGGATAGAGAAAGATGAAGCTAGCCAAAAAGCCCACAGTGAAATGTGTTTTGACTTAGCAAAAACATTTAACAAGGATTTGCATTTGGTTTGTGATGATACAACAAATCCTGAATCAAAAACGCTCGAGTATGTCGCAAGGCAGACGCTTGATAACAAGTTTGAGGGCAGAGTGGCAGTTACGCAATGTGCAGCGCTTGCTTTTTATGATGATGCTTACGCTGAGAAGGTTATTAAGCTTGTTAAGCAAGCAGACTTGACTGTATTTGCGAATAGTCATGTTTCTCTTGTTACAACCGAAAATACCCATGAACCTTACCCGCGAGGTATTACTCGAGTTAAGCAACTTCTTGCGGCTGGTGTTCGGGTGGCTTGTGCGCAAGATGATATTGATAATTGGTATTACCCGTTTGGGCGTAATGACATGCTTGAAGTTGCGCAGTTTATGGCTCATGTGGGTGGGTTTGCTTGGCAGCCTGAGTATGTTTTACCCATGATTGGTTCTGTGCCTGCTCGTGTTTTAGGTTTAGATAAGTATGGTATTGAGCTTGGAAGCGTGGCCAACTTAGTTGTTTTAGATGCTGAAAATTGGCATCAGGCTATTCAATTTCAAAGTAGCAAACGTTTTGTCATTCTTAAAGGTCAAGTGCTTGCTAAGACTTCTAGCGTAACTGACTTTAGCCCTGTATTGAGCTAGATAAAGCTAGTGTAAACAGTGGCGTCATGTGGGAGCAAAAGACTTTGAGGGGTAAGGCTTTTTTGATTTTTGCGTTTTCAACGCTTTAACAAAAACAACTGTAGCTGCTTTCTTATACTTTTTTTAACCCCGTGCAGCTTA
>CAYGTA010000393.1:0-4777 GCA_964352605.1 uncultured bacterium
GAGGGTAAACGAGGTCGGAAAAAGCGAAGGCTTTGTTGTAATGACAAAGATAGGGCAGTTCGGGAAACATGAATTTTATCCTGTTGACGTTTAGAAATCTGTTAGAGAAAAACAGAGATAGCAAAAGTTATTTTTACCCGTTATCAAGCTACTCGAGCTTAAAGGCAAAAGGTCTATTGCTTATTGATATCAGTCCATCTGTGAATGTGAGGATTAGTTTATCTATGGGTTCATAATCGCTTGAGGTTACATACACAGTTGATGCATTATTTATTTTGAAATCGTGTCCTAAGAGAGAACCATGTAGTTCATCTTCTTTAGCAAACAATTTTAAGATTCCTAAACTCGATATGTACTGCCCACTGAATCTTTCTATTGCAAAACTAGAAGCTGTTGTTAATGCGGCCCCTTCAGAAGCTCTTTGAATCCGAGTTTCTTTAAGTAGCTCTATCGAAACAGCTATACTTTGCAGTAAGGCATAACTAGGAAATTCGGGAAGCTGATTTGTTTTGTAATTCATCATTACTACATAACCTGTTTGAAGTGATGGAAAAGCACCCATCATTGTTTCTGAACCCGCTGTACCTCCAAAACGAACATAAGATCCTGTTTCACTATCAGTATAAATAGCACTGTTAAGGGGTGTGAGTAATTGCCAAGATTCTTCTGAGAGAATGTCAGGATTTCTATCAATAACTGCAGAAACAAACTTAGCCATATCTTTACTGCTCATACTTAGCCCGAGTGCGGGTCTGAAGGGTTTGGGTATTGAAATGTCTAGGGTTTTAACAACTGGATCTGCAGTTCCTCTATCATTTTCGTAAAGGCTTGCCAAGCCTAACTGCTGAGCTTCTTCAAAGTCATATGTAGCTTGCATACCCAGTGGCTCGAATACATTTTGTTTCATATAGTCTTCAAAAGATAAACCTGAAAGCTGTTCAATCATTAAGATTAGAAGACTGTCATTAATTAAAAAAGAACTTTGCCTTCTAGTTGCTGTTTGTAACTGTTCTGCTGTTAGCGACCGGATATAAGCCTCGGCTGTTTTTAAATCTGGCGGTGTGACTCCAGATTTAGCTACTTCTTGGAATGTTCCTATATTCTTTGGATAAACGATATCAATAATGTTCGCAGTGCCGTCTCTAAGATTTGCGACGGTAATGCTGCTTTCTTCACCTTCTTTAAAAGCTACCCAAGGCAAAACCTCACTAACAGCATCCTCAAAATTCAACACGCCTTTTTCAATGAGTTGATGCACTGCAACCATTACAAAGTAGAAGCCACCTTCTGGACCTAAAAGTATAGGCGTATCTATAGTCATAGCTCTAGAAGATGCTAAGTCTGCAAGACCATAGGCTTTATTAAAAACAATTTGTCCATTTTGAATCACAGCAACTTGAGCACCAGGTGCCTCCCAGGTTTCGAGTCTGTTCTCCATAAAAGCATCTATGTTTTGTTCAAACTCTACAGGTAAGTCTGCTTGAGCGGAACCTAAAGAAAAAACTAAGCTTAGGCTAAGTAAAAGAATTACGCCCACTAACCATTCAGCTGGATTGTTTGAGCTGGGCTTGCCTGCAAGACGTTGAATACGGTTTAAGAGTGAACCACCTGTTGCTGCGATTGCAAATTGATTATTTGCACGTAGCTGTTCGAGTTTAGAAAGGGTATTTGCATAATTAAGGCTTGCGCCTTTAGTTAGTTCAAGTACAACATCATCACAGCAGTGTTCTCTTTCTTGTCTAATCACATGGGACAGCCACCAAACTGCTGGATGATAAAAGAGGAGCGTTTCAACTATTTTTTGGAAGATATTAAAAAGGTAGTCGTAACGTTGAACATGCGCTAGTTCGTGCGCAAGAATAAACTCGAGTTGTTGGGTGTTTAGTCCAGTAAGCGCTGAAGTTGGTAGCAAGATGATGGGTCGTAGCCAGCCTATAACAACAGGTACTGAGACTAGCAAAGATTCTTTGAGTCTAACTACTTTTGTAATATTCATCTGTCGTAGCAAGGTTTTAAAGCTAGCTTCAAGCTCTTTAGGAATGGGTTTGGTGGACTTAAATCTTAGTTGATAAGTAAGCCAAAGGCCGCCCATCATTCGTAAGGATAGAATCATGACCCCTATAAGCCAGAAGGCTACTAACAAAGGTAGGTAAGGCTTGATTGATGCAATATTAACTAAGTTGTTTGGATAGGCTGCTACAGCCTTTAGATTAGCTGTAGTTGTAATAACTATTGAAGGTGGTCTGCTTAGAGATATAGCTTGTGAGGCTTCTTGCTGGTCACTTGTTGATGTACTGGGGGTTAATGAATTTGAAATCAATGGGCTTTGAGTAAGCTTTAAAGGTGAGGACTCTGGGATATTTCTTTGGCTGCTAGCTGGGTAGAGGTAACTAAACGTAGCAAGCGGAATTATGCTTAGTACTATGAAACTACTAAAGCTAAGTCGATATCTTGTTGTGGCTCGTGCGCCTTTTAGGAGAAAGAGGATAACTGCGAGCACTAAGGTTAGTGCTGCTCCCTGCCAAACAAAGTGTAAAAGGGTTAATCCGAGGGTTTCGAAAACAGGGTTTACAAGTAGTTCAGTTAGCTTCGCCATCATTTTTCTCCATCTCCTCTAATAGTTTTTGTATTTTCTCTGTATCTTTTTTAGAAGCACCCTTAACGGATAAAGCTCTGGCCATTAAACTTGAGGCTGAGCCTCCAAAGACTCTCTGCATAAAGCGGCTCACCATTTGTGTCTGAACTTCTTCTTGGTTGCTACTTGCTGTGTAAATGTGACTAAAGTTTGACTCGTCTCGTTTGACTAAGTCTTTAGCGTACATAATTTGCATCATTTTGAGGACTGAGGTTCGACCTACTTTTTCGGTTTTGTTTAACGTTTCTTGTACATCTCGGACGGTACATGGTCCTTTTTCCCAGAGTATTTCGAGAATAGCTAATTCTCGTTCGGTTGGTTCTACACTTTTTGGTCTTGCCATCATTACTCCCTATGATTCAATAATCCTATTGACCTAAATACCTATTGACGAATTACCTCGTCGTTTAATATACAACTAGACGAGCTAATTCGTCAAGTAGTCTAAACTTTAACAAAATAAGGATGACTAACCAAAATTCATAAGTAAAAAATAATATGCTGCTTCGATAAACAGTTTTATAGAGGGTTAGACCTTAATAACTCATTTTTAGCACGGTTTAGGAGATGACAATTTGGATCTAATTGTTCAGCAGTCTCAATATAATACTGTCCTTCAGGTAAATTACCTTTACCTATCTCGGCTATCGCAATATGACAGGCATCAGCAGCTTTGCCACCAGCTTCAAGGTGCTCAGCCATTGCCTCTAATAGTAACCCTTTGCCTTCATCTAAAAACCCCAACTCTACCAGAACCGCTCCTCTTGTCCCGCGCACAGAAGGAGCCCACGGTATATTCTCAAAAGCCTCTTTAGATAAACTATCTGCTTCAGCTAAAAGCGATTCATCTTGAATCATTAAATTTGCATAAGCCAAATTATTGTAAAGCATAAATCTTGCTTCTGATTCTTCCTTTTCAAGTAGCTGCTTAAAAATCTCCCTTGCTTCCTCAAACGCACCCAAGCTCAGCATCATATTAGCTTGTAGATTTCCAAGATACATATTGTTAGGAAAATGTTTAAGACCCTCTTCAGAAGAATCCAAAGCTTGTTGATACCTCATTTGTTCATTTGCAATCATTCCTTCATAAAGATAATAGCCAGCAAGATGCGTGTCTCGCTCTGATGAACTCATTTTTAGTGTCTTATAAAGCGCTAGACCATCACTCGGGTGAAGGCCAAAAGCTGTATAAAAAGATCGTGGGTAAAGATTAACAATCAAAAGTACTAAATTAGATGCAGCTAGAACAAAGAGAAACATATCCAAAAATGAATCACCCAAATATATTGATGAACCCCGAATAAAACGAGGTACTAACAAAATAAGGAAAATAATATGAACGGCTGGTCCTGCTAAAATGCTTAAGAAATACCTTAAGCGATAAAACTTAGGATCTGCGGTACCCCAAACCACTATACCTGAAAACGGAAAGATGTTTAGACTGAAATGAATAGTGTTGATTTGTTTTTTGACCAAGGTCTTGCCCGTACCAAAAATGATAGCGAAAATGCGTAAACCTAATAGCTTCGCCACGACAGCATGTCCTAGCTCATGAAGAGCAAGCATCATAATATTGCAGGAATAAAAGAAAAAGATAGTTATGAGAATTGAGAACTGCTCTGCATAAGGTGTAAATAATACAGCGAGACTAAATAAGCTAACTAAGGCAAAAATAATGAGCTCTCTTCGAGCCTGACCATATTCTTTTTCTTGGTAGCACTTTGGACAATAGAATCTTTTTCGTACCTTTACAAACGCTGTCTCCACTTTAGATACCAAACCACAGTTGCTACATTCAAGCATTTTAAAAACCTCCTCAGAGTTGCTGAGAAAATAGCAAGTTTACAAGCCTAAGGTTGTAAAAAGACTGGCTTTTAAGTATTCCCTTATGCTTCGTAGCTCCAAGACTTTTTAGCGGTCCGATGTTCTGCATTTTCGCAAGGCAGTAAACATTGGCTAGTTCTCCACCTACAAACCTAAAACATCTCTCATTGCTTCTTTTTCTGGATAGTAACCAGGCAATTCCGCAAGGATTTGTAACTTTTGATTAATCACGATAAAAGAGGGAACACCTTTAAACTTGTTACTGTTAAACAACAAGCTAAAGTTATCAAGATACACTTCTCCAGAAAATTCATCAGC
>CAYGTA010000394.1:0-4775 GCA_964352605.1 uncultured bacterium
AAGATAGACATTTGTATCGCCATAGTGATATTGTATCCAATATCCAATAAGGATACTCGAGTACTCAAGGTGTAAGCTTTCTAAAAAAAGAGGATGCATGGCGAACGTAGCTGACATTTCAACTATTGAACGTGACACCTTACAATCTGTGGTCACAGATCGCTTACGCAAGCTCATTTTGACACAAAAAATAAAACCTGGAGAGCGTTTGGTTCAAGATGAATTAGCGCAACAGCTCGGGGTAAGCCGTACCCCTGTAAGAGAAGCCATTCGGCAACTTGAAGCTGAAAGTCTAGTAACCATATTGCCCTACAAGGGGGCGGCTGTTTCGCAAGTAAGCCCTGAAGAACTTGAAGGTATTTACCATATTCGACTTGCCCTTGAAATGCACGCTTCTCGTTTGGCTTTTAATAACTGTCAAGCTATAAACATTAACGTGCTTAGAAGCTTTGTTACTGACATGCAAAAAGCTTTTGAGCAAGAAGACCCTGAGGCGTTAGTTGAAAACAACCATGCTTTTTACAAGTATTTCTACACCCTAGCCAAGCAGCCTAAACTCTTTAGTTTAATCATGACTTATATAGATAAGTCTAAGCGCTTTAGGCAACAACATTTTTATGACCAAGTCCTTGCCAAAAGAACTATTGATTTGCATAGGCAACTTGTTGATATTCTTGAAGCAAAAGATGAAAAAGGCTTTTTAGAACACATGCAGCAAGGCCTGCAAACCGTCGCAACTGAACTCATAGAAAGTTTGAAACAGGAGCTAAGTTAAATGATTTTTTATTTTTTAAGACAAGTCTTCTTAGCCATTCCCGCTTTACTAGGTGTGCTTATCATTACTTTTTTACTTATGCGCGCGGTTCCTGGCGATGTTGTCACCCAGCTTGTCGGCCTCGAAGGCAATGTAACAGAAGAACGCATGGATGAAATGCGCCGCATGTTTGGGCTTGACTTACCCGTTCACGTGCAATTTGGTCAATGGATGGGTGCAGCGCTTAAAGGTGATTTAGGCAGTTCACTAAGAACTGGCAGACCTATCTTGACAGACTTAGCTTTACGCTTTCCAGTAACGCTACAATTAACCTTTTTAAGTCTTTTGGTTGCCCTCATTATTGCCATACCCCTAGGGGTCATTGCTGCTCTTAACCGAGGTAACATTTGGGATTCTATTATCTCACTCTTTGCTCTTTTGGGCTTATCTATACCCGGTTTTTTCTTAGGTATTTTGCTTATTTTACTGTTCTCTTTACGTTTAAGATGGCTACCCCCAGCAGGCTATATCCCTATACAAGAAAATCTAGCTGACAACTTAAGACACATGATTTTACCCTCCGTTTCACTGGGTCTCGTTTTATCAGCAGCCATCACCCGAATAGTACGCTCGAGTATGCTTGAAATTTTAGGTCGTGACTATGTGCGTACAGCTCGAGCTAAGGGTTTAGCTGAGCAAACCGTAACGTATCGTCATGCTTTAAGAAATGCACTTATTCCTGTTATTACGGTCATTGGTTTGCAATTTGGGTCTTTGTTGGGTGGCTCTATTATTATTGAGCAGGTATTTAGTTTACCCGGTGTGGGTCGTTTTGCATTAGAGGGTATCAATTTACGTGATTATCCTGTGGTGCAGGGTTCCGTTATTATTATTGCAGCGTCTTTTATTCTGGTGAATTTATTTGTCGATTTGGTTTACACACTTATTGACCCAAGGATTCGCTATGCTTAGTTCAAGTATTAGGGTTAAGTCACAACGCCCCACACTTGCTGCCTTGCAGCGTTTACTTAAAAACCCTTCAGGCTTAGCAGGTCTTATTATTATTCTTTTGGTAAGTCTTAGCGCTATTTTTGCACCCCTCATTTCTCCTTATGACCCTATTGAACTGAATGCACCTGACCGTCTGCAAGGACCCTCGAGTACCCACTTGGCTGGTACAGATCAGTATGGCCGTGACACGCTTTCCCGTATTATTTATGGGGGTCGCACCTCTCTGGCAGTGGCACTTAGCTCTATTGCTTTATCAACTCTAGTGGGTTGTTTATTAGGTCTTTTGGCAGGCTTTTATAGGGGTTGGTTAGATGTTCTTATTATGCGTTTAACTGACATTCTTTTATCTTTCCCTGTTGTTTTATTAGCCATTGCGTTCCTTGCTTTTTTAGGGAGTGGCTTTAACTCTCTTGTCTTTGCGATTGCTTTTGTTTATACAGGACCGTTTACAAGGGTTGCTAGGGCAGCTGTCTTAGCGATTCGTGAAGAGCTCTTTGTTGAAGCCAGTCGCGCTTCGGGAGCATCTGACTTTAGAACGCTTTTTATTACGCTTTTACCTAACGCGCTTGCCCCACTCATTATTGAAATTACGCTAAGACTTGCTTACGCTATTTTGATTGAGGCAGGTCTTTCTTTTTTAGGTTTAGGTACACCTCCTCCAGCACCAAGCTGGGGTCAAATGATTGCAGAAAACCGCCGCTTTCTGGCGTTAAGCCCTTGGGCAACCATTGCTCCTGGGTTAGCGATAATGGTGATAGTGTTTGGCTTTAATCTTTTAGGTGATGGCTTAAGAGATGCGCTTGATCCAAGGCTCAAATAAAGCCATAAATTTTCGGGAGGTACACATGAAACGTTTCGTTCTAGTTCTCGCCCTTTTTGCTCTAAGCTTTGGCTTAGCCCAACAGTATGGTGGCGTGCTGCGTGCTGGCATGCAAACTGACCCTGTGGGTTTAGATCCGCACACCACGCAAGCAACAGCAACACGTAACATGCTTGAAAACACTTACGACACCCTTGTCATGCTTAACGAAAACTTAGAACTTGTTCCTGGTTTAGCTGAGTCATGGTCCGCTTCTGAAGATGGTTTGGTTTGGACTTTCAATTTAAGAGAAGGTGTTACTTTTCATAATGGTGACGCACTCAAAGCTTCTGACGTGGTTTTCTCAATTAGGCGCATTCAAGACCCTGACATTGCCTCACCTCGTTCTGGTGATTTAGCCCTTATTTCAGAGATTGAAGCAGCAGATGATAGTACTGTTATCATCACTTTGGCTGAACCTTTTAGCCCTCTTCTTTCTAAACTCGCTTTCAGCCTAAACGTTGTGGTTTCAGAAGCTGTTGCCATGGCAAATGGTAATGACCTTAATGACGCAGTTATTGGTACAGGCGCCTTTAAGTTTGTTGAGTACATTCCGCAAACCCGTATGGTACTCGAAAAAAATGAAGCCTACTGGGGTACAGATGCTGACGGTAACGCACTACCTTATCTAGACGGCATTACCTTTTTATTCTTCCCAGAGCCAACCGCCCGTACTACCGCTGTACAAACAGGCAATGTTGACTGGATTGAATACGTACCTGCACCCGATGTTGACATTTTAAGAGCTGATCCGGGAGTTGAAGTGGTCGGTGGTTTAGCTACTAACTTCCGTAGCATATACATTAATACCAGTGAAGGCCCTTTAAGTGACCCTATGGTGCGCCAAGCCATGTCTTACGCTATAGATGAACAATCTGTTGTTGATGTTGCCCTTTTTGGAACAGGTGGCGTAGCTGCTGACGGTACAACCATACCCAGCAGTGCTTTTTATGGCGTAGACGTAAGTCCTTATGTAGGTCAAGATATTGAAATGGCCAAAGAAGTCTTAAGTCAATCTGGCTATCCTGACGGTTTTGAATTTGATATGTACGTGACTAGTACTTATGATTTCTTACGCACACCAGCGGAGATCATTCAGGCTAACTTAGCTGAAATTGGCATTAGCATGAATATAGTTGCTGAAGACTGGACTGTTTATTTACCTAAAGTCATTGATGGTGATTTTCAAGCAACGATCTTAGGCAGTTCAGGTTTAGCTGACCCTGATGACTACCTTTACGACAACTTTCATACTGAAGGCAGTGGTAACTTTGGTGGCTTTAGTAACGCTGAACTAGATGCTTTGTTGGTTCAAGGTCGTCAAGCTTCTGCCCCAGATGAACGCAAAGCTATTTACCAAGAAGCACAAGAACTCATTCTTGCAGAAGCACCTCATGTTTTTTTGTTTCACTCTGCACAGTACGAAGCACATACACCTCAAGTTAAAGGCTTCAAACACTACCAAAACACTGGCTACCTAAGCTTCAGGGAAACCTGGCTCGAGTAAGGTTCTAAGTAAATAGCTTCAAACCCCAGCTGCTAATGGCAGCTGGGGTTATCAATTAACTAGAGAGGTAACTGGGGTTTTTCGACACAAAGGTTCGTATAGTCTCATAAGAAGGTAAGTTAAAATCGAGAAACGCCGTCAGAAAAGGTATTTCTAAGACTTAAGAGGGGTCGCCTATGAGCGTTTTCGATCCTTTATTCTGAAAAGCCCAAACTAAAAAGCACTTCAACACTTGCCAAAGCTGGATAAAGTCAAAAGGTATTATCAAACAGTGCATAGTCTGGTCTATCAGCAAATAAGTGAAGCTCATTAGTTACATGCTGTACTCTGTTTAAGGGTAAGTGGCTTATGGTTACGCGGTGTTTATTACTCATTTTGTTTTCTCCTTTTATCGTAAGAATTTTGTAATAGGGGTTAGCTTATCGTCTAGTTAGAAACAACATTCCTACTCTAATACCCTATGGCTTACCCCTCCACATAGGGTTCTTTTAATCCTTGTAATTAGTTATTACTTTTAAATTGGGGTTTTACGTCCTGCTAAGTTACCTAATTGGTAATGTTTTTATGGTTATTTATTTTCTGAAATAGTCCGATTCGAGGGGATGGGCGAAAATCCCCAATAACCAATTTTAATATTTCTAAAA
>CAYGTA010000395.1:0-4769 GCA_964352605.1 uncultured bacterium
TGGGTTTACTTCGTTCCCTATAAGCATTGATTGTGACCGTAGGATGATGCTATTCGCCGAATCTATAGGGTAAACATCAAGCTAATTCCGAGTAACTTGACCCATCTTTAGATTAAGTCCTTTTGGACGCAGCCTGTTAAGCGACGTTGGCTGCTTTACACTTACGACGATTCAACTACATCTTCACTTTAGTTATCCTTAGTCACCTGCTCACCGAAGTCACCTTGTTCGCTTCAAGATTTAGCGGCTTTCAACCCCGCTTTCGACCCTAGACACCCAATCTCACGCCGAGGGGTTGTGCTTTCACTTTGTTTACCTAAAGGCTAGGACTTACACCTAGATGCTTATAGAGTTCTAACGCTTATCAATCACCTCCTTTTGAACGTCAGTCTCACTTCCTTTTCAGTTCAGCGAGAAACGAGTCGCACCGGGATACGTGTAAAAGTTAGTCACTTCTCCAACATCGAAGCTAGAAATGCTGTCTAGGACAGCATTTCATTTTTGAGGACATTCCCCAATTAGGAATAGTATATTTACCTCAAGTCAGAACGGTTGTCCATAAAAGTACGCTTTTTAAGACAGTGAATTAAGACACCACAAAGCCAGTAATCATGGGCTTTCTCATGACCCTTCGGCAAACCCTTTTTCAGACACTCTAATTGTCAAAACAACCAAGTGACTACTTTTTGGCCATATCCCGAACTTACCCCTAGACGAAATAATCAATAAGTGTTGTCAAAATCGGTGGTTTGTAAGAATTGCATAATCATGCACTAACGTACAGAAAGCCCCGTTTTATCTAGGCACCCCATTTAGTACTGACCTTGACTTAGTCTATGACAAACTTATTGATTACTATTCCCTTCGTTTTCAAATTGAGTTTACCTTTCGAGATGCTAAGCAGTTTTGGGGCTTAGAAGATTTTATGACTATCAATGAACTGCCTATTCATAATGCAGCTAATCTATCGCTTTTTATGGTCAATGTTTCCAAAGCTCTTATTAAATCTCAACACCATCAAGTTCCTGATTCTGATTTTAGTGTCCTTGACCTCAAGGCTCATTCTAGAGCCTTTCGTTATGCCTCTGAAGCTTTAAAATTGCTTCCCTTTAAACCTGATCCTTTTTTAATTCATCAGTTCTTTGATAACTTCCCTAAGCTTGGCGCTATTCGTCAGCTTTAACTGGCGAAGGTATTGTTACTCATTAAGAGTATTATATATAACTTACACACTATAATCTTCGTGTTTTACTAATACTATGATTGTCTTACGGATTTCCCCTATTTTTTGTGGTGTTCACAATGCAGCCTAATGATGTTCTATCTAAACCTCTTCGGATCAATGGAGGTAATCCTTTATTTGGCTCTGTTAAAGTTCAAGGTGCTAAAAACGCAGCACTACCTATAATTATTGGGTCGCTGCTAACTGATCAAGAAGTGCGTTTAAATAATGTTCCGCGAGTCCGAGACGTTTATACAATACTTGAAATACTAAAAGAACTAGGTACTAAAATCGATTGGGTCGGAAAGAATTCTATTGTACTTAAAACAGAAAAGCTGCTCACTGTTGAACCTTCTGCAAAATATGTAATTCGAATGCGAGCCTCATTCGAACTTTTAGGTGCATTAATTGGTAGGGCTAAGGAAGGAATGATTTCCTCACCAGGAGGATGTAAACTGGGTCCTCGCCCAGTAGATCAGCACATCAAAGCATTTAGGGCTTTAGGTGTTAATATTTCAGAAAGTGATGGGAAATTTTATGGTGTACGAAGAAATGACTTATCTGGAACCTTCACCTATGATCTAAAGACAGTAGGTGGAACAAGAAATTTGATATTGGCTTCTGTAGTTGGAAGCAGCACTGTTACTTTGAAAAATGCTTCGCTTGAACCCGAAGTAACAGATTTAATTAATTTTTTAAATACAATAGGCGGTAGAATTAAGATTGATGATTCAAACTCTATCACGATTTTAGGTGTGCCAAGGCTTTATGGGGGAGAATACACTGTAATTCCAGATCGAATGGAAGCTGGAACATTTCTATGTGCAGCAGCTGCGACAGGTGGTTGCATTACACTAGAAAACATAAATCCAGCACACTTGAAAAGTGTGGTATCTAGCATACAAAAGATTGGAGTCTATACAAGCTTTATTTCAGATTCAACACTCCTAATAGATGCTAAAAAGAATCATCTCAGACCTATAAATATTATTGCAACTGAATATCCGGGCTTTCCGACGGATTTACATCCTCAATTCGCATCTCTTCTTGCTACAATTCCTGGTAAAAGCTCAATTACCGATACTGTATTTAACAAACATCGTTTTACTTATATTGAAGCATTCAAAAGTCTTGGAATTAATGTTTCACTGTCGGGAAGTAGGGGAGAGATAGAGGGTGCTTGTTTTCAAGGTGGTACCGCAAAGGCTACTGATTTAAGGGTGGGGGGTGCACTAATCATTGCAGCTTTAAGTACGAAAAAAGAAACGATTATCTTCGATACTCAACATATATCAAGAGGGTATGAGAACATCGTTGATCGATTGAGTGAATTAGGAGCAAACATCTCCCACATGATGGATAACCAAAGTTTTTATAGATCAGCTGTATGACGAAATGGTTGCGACAAAGTTTGTACTAGTCAAGATACTGTTTCGGTAGTCGCTTACCCAAGAATGGTTTTTCTACGTTTAAGATTGTAGCAGTTTAAGAAGACCCAGAAGTAGCGTACCTACAATGAGCCGCCATCTAGCTCAAACATTCCCGTAATCGGCTTGACTTTGTTGGCGAAGTCCTGTGAGGTCTAGAAAAGGCTAATTTAAAGCTAAATAATAGGGAATGTTAAAACCAAAACCCATAGGAGAGATACCCGAAGCAACCACACGAATAGTCAAGGCAGCCTTCCCCAAAGGCAATGCCATCATGCGTTTAAGAGATAACTTTGACGGATTGTTTAAAGATGAAGACTTTAGTGATCTTTATCCCGATTTAGGACAACCAGCTTTATCGCCTTGGCGTTTAGGGTTGGTAACGTTAATGCAGTTCATGGAAAACCTGACGGATAGACAAGCTGCAAATGCGGTGAGATTACGTCTTGATTGGAAATATGCCCTTGGATTAGAGCTTGATGATATTGGTTTTGACTTCTCAGTGCTGAGTGAATTTAGAGGCCGACTCATTGAAGCTGATGCCCAAGAACGTTTGTTAGATACAATGCTTGAACACTTCAAAGCACGGGGTTTAGTAAAAGACAAAGGTAAACAACGAAGCGATTCAACGCACGTGCTAGCCAATATAAGAGATATGAATCGACTCGAGTTGGTTATCGAAACGATGGAGACCGCTAAAAATCCGGGGGTAATCAAGTTGTAAGCTAAACTAAAGGGATGCCAGCAGCCTTGCAAATGAAACTAAGCTTGCGAGGTATAAGCCCTTTGATTTGGCGTCGCTTGGTTATGCCATCTGAAATGACTTTGGCAGATTTACATAAAGCGATACAACTAAGCATGAATTGGGATGATGACTTTATGTATGCCTTTCGGATTCATGTCAGGGAGTACAGCACAACTGATCAGCATGCAGAAGAAAACGCCGCGGAGCATGCCTTAAAAGATTTACCCATAAGCTTTAAGGAATGCTTTCTCTACACTTACAATTACTTTAGTTTCTGGGAGTTTGACGTCCGAATCGAAAAAGCCTTAACAGTTGAAGCAAATAAAAACTATCCAAGACTACTAGCAGGTAGTGGTGATCCCCCTCCAGAAAACATAGGTGGTCCTGTCTTATACCTGCAATGGTTAGACCAGCAGTACTCAATGCACAATAAAGAAGCCATCTATACTTTAAATGAAACGATGCAACCCCTACTTCGTGCCATAATTAATAAAGATGAAACAAAATTCCTTGAAGCAGCTAAGAGCTTTAATGAAAACCGTGAACTTCTTGAAGAAGCAACTGATCAACTTGAAGGCACAGTTTGGACAGATTATTGTGATTATGACCGAAAAGCCATCAATCAAGCTCTAAAACAAGCTTTTCAAAAAGTAGCACCCTAAACCACCCTCAAGAGGGTGTCAAAAAAGGGGTAGTGAAAAAGAGCTTGAAAAGGCCTTTAAATACGGGCATTGATTTAACTGTCAGTAAACGGACGTTTTTTGATAGGCTAATTCATGAAGCAAACAGCTACTACTGAAACTGATGTTAAAAAACGAATGCGTGTTGCCATCTACAGCCGCGTCTCCAAAGATGATGACTCCCAAACCCCAGAAAACCAACTTTTAGAGTTAAGAGCTTACTGTGAACGCCAAGGTTATGAAATAGTTGAGGAGTATCTGGACTATGAATCAGGACGAAAAGGTAAAGCAGAAAGGAAACGCTTTGCTGATCTTTTGAAGGACGCCAGTCAACGTAAATTTGATTTGGTGCTGTTCTGGGCACTAGATCGCTTTTCTAGGGAAGGTATCCGCAAAACCATTAACTATCTTGAACTCCTTGAGGGTTATGGGGTTTCTTTTAAGTCTTACACCGAAGAATATCTTGATACCAGCAATGAACTCTTAAAGCATATCGTGATTGGCACGATTGCTTACTTTGCTGAGTTAGAAGCTAAACGGATTAGTGAACGAACCAAAGCAGGACTAGCCAGAGTTAAAGCTAAAGGCAAAAGACTAGGCAGACCCACGAAGTTCATTGCCAATAAACAAAAACTAGCGAAACTGCTTGAGCAAGGTTACTCCAAACAAAAGATTGCTAATCAGTTAGGGCTTAG
>CAYGTA010000396.1:0-4763 GCA_964352605.1 uncultured bacterium
AGTGAAATAATGCAAGGGCAGCTCGAGCTTTTTGAGCAAGATAAGCAGTTTGATGCTGCGCTTGACTTAGCTCGGCAGATTCTTAGTAAAGATCCTCTTAATGAAGATATGCATCGTACGATTATGCGTTTGGAGCATGCTAGGGGTAATAGTGACGGTGCGCTGAAGCAATTTGAAGTTCTGAAGCAGACTTTAATGGCAGAACTTAGTGTAGAGCCTTTATCTGAAACCTTTGCTTTGCTTCAGGAGATTGAACGTGCAATGGTTTCTTCAGGCAAAACAGCACTTGTTCTTAGTGATATTAACAGCATTCCTGCTTTGCCAGAAAAACTTATTGGTCGTGATGATTTACTTGCAGAGATCAATGAAAGCCTAAAAACTAATAAACGTATTTTGCTGCATGGCTTTGGGGGTACAGGTAAAAGCGCATTGGCAGCAAGCTTTGCAAAGCAGTGGTTAGAAACTAATAGGGGTAGCGTTTTATGGTTAGAGGCAGGGGATGATTCTGCTGAATCTCTTTTTGATGCCATTGCGAAGGCTTTTAATGCTCAGAATCAAGTGAATCAAACAATTGACCCTAGTAGCACCCTTAAAGGCTTATTAAGTAAAAATACAAGCTTGTTTATTCTAGATGATGCTTGGAATAGTTACGCTTTAAGCAAACTGCAAGCTGCTCTGCCTGAGCAGTTAAGCTTTATTGTCACAGCAAGGTTACGTCATGCAAAGTTAAAACGACTTGATGTGGGTAGGCTTCAACGAGAAGATGCTTTGGTCTTACTTAATGATCAAGCTAAGCAAGCTTTAAGTGATGATAAACAGGCAAATAAGCTTTGTGCTTTACTGGGTGATCACCCTCTTGCCGTGCGCATAGCAGGGCTAACGCTATTAGCAGAAACACTAAACCCAAAAGACCTTTTAGACCGCATAAAAGATAACCCGCACAGCATGAAAACACCTGAAGAATTCTCAGAGGAGGGTCGTGAAAGTGTTGCTAGTTTACTTGCCAGTACAGCCAAAACGCTTAGTGACCCTGCTTATGAAGCGTTGCTAGGTTGCGGTAGTTTGCATAGCACTAGCACCACCCCTGAGTTACTGGCTTTAGCGTTACGCCGTGACGAAGAAGCTACTGAGAACGCACTTATAGAATTACAAAAACGTGGACTTAGCGACAGGCAAACTCGAGCGGGTAGTGATTTGGTTAGTTATAGGCTGCATGATCTTGTGTTTAGTTTTGCTAAGGCCAACACGAATCTAAGGGCTACTACTCTCATGCAGGCAAGCAGGCAGTATTTAGAAAACCATAAACGAGATTTTGATGCGCTTGACGCGGAAATAGCTAATATTTTGGGTAGCACCCAAACTGCTCAATATGAAAACTCTGAACTTTTTATAACTATGATGAGTCAACTCTCTGTGGGTGACGCTTATTACTTAGCAAGAGGGCACAGCCTTTCCTCTTTATCCTTAATGATTAAGGCAAGTGAGCTAGCTGAACAGTTAGGGAAGATTGAGGCATCACATTATCTTTATTCAAGGCTAGGTGACACGTATCAAACACTTTACAAGGATTATGGAAAAGCACTGGTTTACTATAATAAAGCGCTTGCGCTTGCTCAAAAAATGCAAAATAAACAACGTGAAGCAAGCTTATTAAGCACTATAGGCATCGCCAGATTCCATCAAAATGAGAATGATGCGGATGATTACTTACAACAGGCTCAGCAGTTAGCCGAAAGCCAGCAAGATGACTTATCTTTAAGTAGCATTTTACAACATAGAGGTTATATTTCTGGTCATAAGGGTGATTGGGAAAACACAAAAATATTTTCTCAGTCCGCTTTGAAAGTAGCTCAAAGGCTTTTAGACTCTGAGTTACAGCATTTACATGCTGAAGCCCTACACAGTATCTTTTTTGCCTTACTTAATTTAGGAGAAGCAGAGCGGAAGCTCGGTGATTTTAAGCAATCACTAACAGTGCGTGAAAAAGCACTTGAATTAGCAAAAGAAGAAAATAACCAAATTTGGGTTGCTTATGCTTTACAAGAGATAGGTGAAATGTACCATGGTGTTGGTAAAAAAGATTTAGCCTTGTCTCATTTTGAAAAGGCTGTTGAAATTTACAAAGAAAATAATGCTTATGCTGATATGGAGCAAATCAAGTCTTTTCTTGCAAGCCATAACTATCAAAGCTTTTAGGAATACTAGTGATAGATAAATGTGTAACAGTGTAGGCTAGGCGTATACTTTAATAAGTTTACAAATTTAACGCTTTTTTAACGCCCTATTTTTTATAGTTAAATCAAGAAACGAAAGGAGCACTATATGTCTTTTTCTAAACTTCCAACAAATATACTTTTTTTAGCTACTGCCATTCTTTTATTGGCTAGCTGCAGTGCAACACCACAAACGCCTCAGCCTCAGCTTGAGATTGCTGCCAATTCTTCTTATTTGAGCAATTGGGCAGAAAAATTTTTAAAGCATTATCAAGGTGATGATTATAGGAATTGTGTTGCTACGTCTTTTGATGTACCAGGGCAAGGTTTAAGAGCAAGAGGAAGTGGATTACGGGCGAGGGGTTCTGTAGGTGGCTTGTTCATAAATGATGCAAACAGTTTTGTCAAAAACTACAGTGCCCAAGATGTAAGTAATTATCTTAAAACCTTTGGTGATTATAGTGCTAGTGACACGGTTGGCATTATTGTTTTAGATCAGTTTAGTTTTGATACTGGTAAAAAGCGTGTAAGTGCTTACTCGGTTGGTAGTGACGTTTATAAGCTTGTTGACGCAGTGTCTATAAGTGAAGATGCTCTTGAAGATACTTTTAGGAACCTTAGAGCAACTGGGCAACTTTCACATGGTGCGCTTGTATTTGAACACACACAAGAAATTGTCGATGGCTTGCCTAACACAACGCCTGCATGGAGTAATAGGTATTACAAAGATGAAAAAACGTTTTACCGTAACGGTCAGCGTATTATTGTTAAAGCCGTAGATGTAAAAGATTTTGATACAGATTTAGTGGCTAGCACCTTAATACAAGCCATTAGCAATCTTGAGGCTAAAGGCATTACCAAGATTTCTATTAACATGAGCTTCTCGATTGTGCCTTGCGTTTTATCTGAATTAGCTCAAGACTATGACAGCATAGAATCGTATCTTGAAAGCGTAGAAGCTGAAGCAGGTGACGACTTTGATGCAGATACTTTTATAAGTCAGCTAAGCTGGTTAACGAGTCGCACAAATGACCCTTTATTAGAAACTATTAATAAGAATTATGGTCAAGGCATTTGGGATAGAGGCAACGTAGCAGTCGTAGCAGCAGCTGGTAACTACAGCTCGAGTATTCCTTTGTTGCCTGCTTTAGCGCCTGATGTTATTAGTGTTAGTTCGTTTGATTTTCCGACCAACACGGCTTCTTCGTTTTCTAATAAGGGTGAAGTTGCTGCGCCAGGCTGGGTGTTTAGGCTTGATGATTCAACGAAGGGTCGTTTAATTAGTTTTGCTGGTACTTCTTTTTCTAGCCCTGCGGTCGCAGTTTACACTGCGCTTGACTTAGCGCAAGATTCACCTAAGTGCTTTAGTCGTAATAGTCCTTCTGATTTACTGAGTTACCGTGATTACAGCTTTAAGAAACTCGATGATGTGGTGGCACGCTGCACACCCTAGCTTAGATAGCTTCTTTCGTCAAAAAGCTCGAGTTAATACTCGAGCTTTTTTAATGTGCTTAGTGGCTTTAATTGTTACACTGTGCAGGGGTTTACTTAAAGTTTAGAGGGTTAAATTATGAATGTAACGCTACTTGATGGTGGTATGGGGCAGGAACTTATTGCGCGTTCAAGCGCTAAGGCGACAGGGCTTTGGGCTACGCAGGTGCTGCTTGATTCACCTGAGATTGTTAAGGCTGTGCATGATGATTACTTTAGGGTTGGGGCTGAAGTTGCTACCACCAATACCTACGCGATTCATCATGACAGACTCGAGCCTTTTGGTTTAGATGATAAGTTTGCTGATTTGCATAGGCTTGCCTGTGAGCTTGCTGTTAGGTCTAGAGATGAGCATGGCTCGGGGCTTGTTGCGGGTGCTTTGGGGCCTACGGGCTGGTCGTATCGGCCTGATCTTAGCTTGCCTGCTGATGAAGCTGCTGAACTTTATGCTGAGATTGCTATGCTGCAAGCGCCTTTTGTAGATTTGTTTGTGTGTGAAACCATGTCGTCTGTTGAGCAGGCGCGGGGTGCTGTTATGGGTGCTATGAGCGCTAATAAGCCTGTTTGGTTGTCTGTTTCTGTGGATGATGAGGATGGTTCTTTACTGCGTTCTGGTGAGCAGGTTACAGATATTTTGGCTTTGACTAAGGAATTTTCGGTTGAGGCGCTACTGGTAAATTGCTCTACCCCTGAGGCGGTTAGTATAGCGGTAGCGGCTCTTGTGAATAAGGCTGTTCCTGTGGGTGCTTACGCAAATGGTTTTACGAAAATTATGACGTCTTTTAAAGATAAAGGTGCCACGGTTGAGCAGCTTGAAGCGCGTACAGATCTTAATGCTCAGGTTTATGCTGATTTTGTTGATAGCTGGCTTAGTTTGGGGGCAAGTATTGTGGGTGGTTGTTGTGAGGTTGGGCCTGCGCATATTAAAGAGATAGCGAATCGACTTAAAAATGTAGCGATTTAGCCTAACTTTGTCTAGCTATGCATTTGCTCTGCTTTATCTAAAGCAGGTTTTGAGCTATGCAGTGGCAAATACTTTTCTGGGATTAAGTAACTTAT
>CAYGTA010000397.1:0-4754 GCA_964352605.1 uncultured bacterium
AAGCGTTGATGGGGCTCTGATAATGCCTCTCAATACCTTTTGTGAACACCTAGTAGGGGTTTTTCGCCCATTCCCCCGAAAAGGTACATTTCAGGATTTAAGCAGGTCTGCCGAAGCTTCAAAAAAGAGCAATAGCAATCCTATTTGGTTAAGTTTGCCCAAAATAACCCAAAGGTTCATTAGTAAAAAGAAGCTAAGCCTAGCTGAGCCAGCTAGGCTTATTTAATTATTCCCCATGTAAAAGTCGAAGTCCCTGAGTGGTTGTTTTTTGCCAGCGCTTTAGTTTGGCTTCAAGCGCTGTGAGTCGTTGTTTGTAGTGCTTATTACTTGTATTCTCACGCCAAAAGGCAATGGTTTTAAGAAAGTCTTTAGCATCTTCATTCTGTCGATCCATAATATCTGTAGCATGATCCCAAGTGTCTAGCTCAAGCTGCTGAATGTGATCCTTGGCTTCTTGTAGATTTAGAACTATGGCAGTCATGTCATCCAGACATCTTTCAACTAAGCCTTCCAAAACAGCTAAATGACTGATGGGTCTTTCTATAAAAGCTTTATCAGCTGCGGTATGCCTCCGTTCAATTAAACGTTGAGCAGCTAAGAGAGCTGCTTCAAGCTGAGGCTCAAAAGCAACGGCTAAAGCTTCAAGCTCATCTAGCATCTCTTGTTGTCGAGTGCTTGGCTTTTCTGCTCGCCACTCACTTACGCATTGAAAAACCAGATTAAGTGTTTGGACACCATACGTTAAGCGCTCATCAATGGCATCAGCAACAAGGCTTTCAAACGCACTATCAGGAAGGGGGGTTTGGTAAAGCAGTTTGTGATGAGTTTCATCACTATCTTGAGCAGATGCTCTTAATTTAGCCAATAAGCTAGGTAAGTCTGAAATAGGCAAAATCCCCATTAAGCTAAATACCTGTAAACACTAGCTTTAGAAAGGTCATAGTCCTTCATTAGGGTTTTGATAAGCACACCCTCTTTTCGGCGTTGCTTAAGCTCTTCAACCTGCTCAGGTTTAAGCTTCTTATCCTTGCCGAACTTAACCCCTCGTTGCTTAGCTTTGTTAATGCCATCCATCTGCCTTTCAGCTCTAATCTCGGTTTCAAATTGAGCAATAGCACCCAGCATATTAAAAAGGAGTCTGCCTGTAGCATCACTGGTATCAATATTTTGATCTAGGACTTTAAGGTTGACCCCTTTGTCTTTAAGTAAGTCAGCAATCTGACAAAGATGTAAGGTCGATCTAGCTAATCTATCTAACCTGGTAACCACAAGAGTATCCCCATCTCTAATATAGTCAAGACAAGCCTTTAACTGGGGTCTTGTTGAAGATGTACCTGTTTGTTTTTCTTGAAAGAGCTTCTTACAGTCTTTTAACTTATCCAGCTGGACATCCAAACTCTGCCCAACCGAACTAACCCTTGCATAACCAACAACTTCCATAATCATTTCACCTTATATATATAGGGTTATTTCCGTTGATCCATCAAAACCAGTTATTCCTTGAGGTTTAATGTCTCAATAATCTTTAAACCTTATAAGATTACCATATTGAGACATTAATTGAAACACGTGTTTTGTGGGGTCTCAAGAACTGTACTCTTTGTGACCCTGCCGTGAAAGGAATGATAATGGAATCAAGCCAGAAACGCTTAACTATTTTGTCTGAAGAAGATAGTGTCAGTATTTATAGAAGACCCTTGTTTAGCGAAGAAGAGCAATTTGAGTATTTCAACCTTAGTTCAAGCGAGCAACTGATAGTGGATAGCTTTCGTACCCTCAAGTCTCGTATCTATTGCACCCTGCAGCTAGGTTACTTTAAAGTCTCTCAACAATTCTTTGTCTTTGCACTCGAAGAGGTCTTGGGTGATGCTACGTATATTCAAAACAAGCGTTATCCAAACTATGTACTTACTGACTTGAAGCTTAGTAAGGTCACAAGGCTCAAGCAACAGAAACACATCTTGCAACATTTTGGTTTTCGCTATTGTCATGAAACGGAGCGAATGCAGTTGCAGAAACGTGTCTTTCAACTGGCACGCATCAGTAGTAAACCCATCTACCTTTTCCGTGAATTGATGCATGACTTAGCCGAGCAAAAGCTTATCTTGCCTGCTTATTCCACAATGCAAGATCTGATAGCGGCTGCTTTAAATCATGAACAAACTCGTTTGAGCGACATCTTAGAAAAGAACCTAAGTACAGTAGAACGCAAAGACCTGCAGCATTTACTTGAAGCAGATACAGGCTTGCACAATGTCACTCAACTCAAACGTCAACCCAAAGACTTTAACCCGAGTTCTTTAAAGCAGGAAATGAGGCGGGCTGAAAGCTTGAGGGGGCTTTATCAGTTAGCCCAAAGGCTCGTTCATCAGCTAGCTATTTCCAACGAGAATATTACGTTTTACGCATCTCAAATTGACCACTACACCGTTTACAAACTCAAACGTATGGAGAGCTGGACAGTTTATCTTTACTTGCTCTGTTTTATTCACTATCGCTACCAGCAATTACAAGACAATCTTCTCAAAGGCTTTTTGCATCATTTAAGACGATTTGATGAAGCAATTAAAGACGCCGTTAAGGAAAAGGTGGCAGCTTATCGCCTGGAAGCCAATCGCAACATGGTCAAAGCAGCTAAAGTGCTCAGGCTCTTTACCGATACCAGTATTCCCAGGGAACTGCCTTTTTATCAACTGCAGGACAAGGCTTTTGCACTGCTTGAGGCGGAGTCGCTTGAGCTGGTTGCCACGCACATAGCCAGTAAAGCTAGATTTGATGAACGTTTGTTCTCCTGGGAAGCCGTAGATGACTTAGCCACTAAGTACAAACATTATCTAAGACCTAGTATTCATGCTTGTCAATTTGCAGTGGCAGCTGGGCAAGCGGACATCCTTCAGGTGATTGATTTTCTCAGGACGTCTTTTGAGAAAGATAGGTCTCTAGCTCAGATTGCCGCTAAGCGTTTTCCTAGCCAACCTCTTGCTAAAACGCAGCAGCGGTATTTGTTTGAACGAGATGATAAAGGTAAGTATCAGCCCAAGGTAGACCGTTATGAATATCAAGCATATCGCTTTTTAGCCAAAGGAGTTGAGGCAGGTAATATTTATTGCCCTAACAGCATCCAGTATCGCAGTTTTGAGGATGACTTAATTAGCCTTAAAGACTGGCAGCAAGACAAAGAAGCTATCCTGGCTGATCTTGCACTTCCCTTGCTTGAGCAACCCATTAAAGAACAGCTTGCTGATTTAAAGACACAGCTTGAGCAGCGGATTATCGATGTGAATGCTCGCATTCAAGCAGGTGAAAACCAATACTTCAAACAAAAGCCCTCTGGGCGGTGGTCTTTAAGCTATCCTAGTCGCGATAGTGGAGAAAGACATCCTTTTTACGATCAACTCAGCCATGTTGATATTAGTCAACTACTGAACTTTGTGAATGACTGTTGTCCCTTTTTAGAAGTCTTTGATCATGGCCTATCAAGTTTTCGACTTCGTGAACAGGACAGCTCTGCTTTAAAAGCTGCTGTACTTGCTTGGGGAAGCAATATGGGCTTGGGCAAGATGGCTGATATTTCTGACTTGAGCTTTTACGACTTGAGAGCCGTGAGTGATAACTTTATTCGACCTGAAACTTTAGCAGCTGCCAATGACCTACTTACTAATGCTTTAGCTGCTATGCCTTTATTTCAGGCTTTTAACCTGGGCGATAAAGTTCATTCCAGTAGTGATGGGCAGAAGTTTGAAAGTCAGTTTGATACTTACAATGCCAGACATTCTTCAAAATACTTTGGCTTGCATAAAGGCGTTGTGGCCTATTCTTTAGTTGCTAATCACATTCCCATTAATGCCAAGGTTTTAGCAGCTGACGAACATGAAAGTCATTACGTCTTTGATCTTCTCTTTAACAACAGTTCTCAGCTTAAGCCTGAGCTGCATTCTACTGACACTCATGGCACCAATGAGGTGAACTTTGCTCTTCTGCATATGTTTGGGTATCAGTTTGCACCCAGATACAAAAATATTGCCCAGAAAACTAAGAAAGCTCTTTATGGCTTTAAACAACCCGGTCAGTATGAAGGTTTGATACTTAAGCCCATTCGCAAACTCAATGAGCAACACGTTATTCAGGAGTGGGACAATGTTTTAAGAATCTTTGCTTCCTTAGCTTTAAAGACAACTTCACAACACATCATTGTTAAGAAGCTCAGTTCATTCCAAAGAAAGAACGCTACCAAGCAAGCCTTATGGGAGTTTGACAACATTTTCAGGAGTATCTTCCTACTGGATTACATTGATGATGCCAGTTTCAGGCGGCATATTCATACAGCGCTTAATCGAGGTGAAAACTACCATCAACTTCGGCGAGCTGTTTCCTTTGCTAACTTCGGGCGTTTACGTTTTCACACTGAGTATGAGCAAAGCTTATGGAGTGAATGCAGTCGCTTGATCACCAACTGCATACTTTTCTACAACTGTAGCTTACTGACCAGGCTGATTCAGCACAAAGAACTAATGGGTGACCTAGCAGCTGCAGAACAGCTCAAAAAGACGTCGCCTGTTGCCTGGCAGCACATCAATTTTATGGGAAGGTATGAGTTCAATAAAACACCTGAGCCTATTGATTTAAACCTTATTATTCAGAAGCTAACTTAAACCACAAATACTGAAATGTACCTTTTCGGGGGAATGGGCGAAAAACCCCTAGTAAAATTTCTAAAGTGACCACAAAGGAAGCCCTTTATAATCACTTGTGAG
>CAYGTA010000398.1:0-4740 GCA_964352605.1 uncultured bacterium
TAAAAGCTGAAGACAAAGCTCAAACGCTAAGCCCTGCCGTTGAAAGTCAGGATGCGTCCAGACACCAGCAAGCTCACCTACCCCGCCCCCAATCTGAATACTCGCACCCGACACAAAAACACCCTCAAGCTCGAGTACTGAAACCAGTAATGCCTCTGTTTTTAAGCCTGCCAGCATCCCTTCAAGCCAAACCAGCGCAGTATCATCTCCTAAGCCACCATAGGCAATGCTTTGTTGCCTTAAGGCAGATGCTAAAGCCTCTTTATCATGAGCTGTTAAGCGTCTATAAACGGCTTTACTTTGGGTCACGCTAAGTAAAAACGCCTCTTTGCTCAACACCATAACTGGCGCACGCATATCTAAGCTAAAGCCTTCAGCTTCAAGTAAAGCTGCCAAATCAGGGTGAAGTTCATGAAAATACTCGAGCCTAGCCTGCCTGTCATATTTACTAAAGACATTCATCATCGCTTGAACAGCTTTTGAGTTTGTTTCACCTTTAGGTACAGCAAAGCTAAGAAAGTAATCATCTGAATCTTGATGAATAAAAACATCAAACCCCTCAAGCTTAAGTGCTAAACGTTTTTGAGCACCTAGCGCCCGCATAGAGTCTTCGAGCTTTAAAAGCTTATCGTTTGACTCCATAACCCCTAAAAGGCATCAGGCTCAGTATGCATGTACAAACCAAAGGTACCCGGACCTACATGGCTCGCAATAACCGCACCAATTTCATAAAGTCCCATATCTTCATAATCAAGATTAGATTTTTTGAGTTCTTCACGCATGGTATTTGCAGCTTTCTCATCTTGAATATGCAAAAAACTAACCCTTAGGGGTCTTGGGTGCGACTCTGCGTAAGCAATAGCCCGACTCACTAGCTCTTTAATCGCTTTCTTCGTGCCCCGCGCTCGACCTGCCTGATCAACCTTACCGTCATTAATCGTCAAAATAGGTCTAATGCTAAGCAAACTGCCTAACATTGCCTGAGCCCCCCCAATACGCCCATTCTTCTGCAAATACTCGAGCCCTACTACTGTAAATAGGAGTAAGTTTGTGTCTCTAACATGCTCTAAAGCGCTTATGATTTGCGTTAGATTTGCACCTGCAGCGCGCATTTTTGAGGCTTGTTTGACCATGTCACCAACACCTATACTGGCATGCCGGCTATCAAATACCGTCACTGGTACAGCCACTAGGTCCTTAGCAATATTAGCTGAGTTAAAGGTGCCTGAAAGGTCACTACTTATCGTTATGCATAAAATTTCTTCGGCACCCTCAGCAATAGCTTCATTGAAGTTTCGTTCAAAATCTTGAGGACTAGGTTGGCTTGTACTAGGCAAATCAGCACCCGCAGCTACGCCCTCTGCAATTTCTTTAGGCCCTATTTCTATCCAATCTTTATGGACTTCACCTTTAAAATTAACGTAAAGAGGTACTCGGTGTACTTGTAGTGCATCAAGTTCTGCCTTACGAATATCACAGGTTGAATCAGTAACAATAGCTAATTTCATGGTTTACTCCCTTAGTAGGTCATTACTTAAACATAAGCCTAAGTAGGTGTTTTTTTTAACTACTTTTCCTAAAGTATACGTGACAAGTTCATAAAACAAAATTAGCCGTTATCTCTTTTCTAAGTTTCGACTTGCCTTATTTCATCTTGATTCATATTGGCATGACATAATACAAAAACAATGACAGTTCAAAGCGATCTCACATGGCTTCTTTTACAGCCAAGCAATATAATTTTTATTCTGATTTTATTTAGCCTCGTGCTACTTTTACTGGGTGCAATCAAATTGGGCAGAAATCTACTTTTATTTGCCACTATCTGTGTAGCCTTACCTTCACTTTTACCCATTAGTGATGTTATTGCCCAACCTTTAGAAAACCGACTTTCAGCCCCGAATCCTTTACCTAATCAAGTAGAAGGCATTTTGGTCTTAGGTGGCAGTGTTAACTGGGAAGTCAGTCAAGGCCGACAAATACTCACTGTGAATGAAGGTGCTGAAAGAATGATGGCAGCAGCAGCGTTAGCAGAGCGTTACCCCAACGCAAAACTCGTATTTACAGGCCTATTTCGTGAAATCATTCCAAATGAATTTAATGCCACCCCAAGCAACAATAGCTTCTTTTCAGGGCCAGAATATGCCAATCGGCAAATTAGCTATTTAGGTAATGCACGTAGCACCTACGAAGAAGCCTTACTTGCAGTTCAAAGCCTAAACCCTCAAGCAGGCGAACGCTGGCTACTGGTCACCAGTGCCTACCACATGCCAAGAGCCTACCTGAGTTTTAAAGCCCAAGGTTGGACCGTGATTCCTTACCCTGTAGATTACAGACACACAGGCAAAATCGCTATAAAACCAAGCTTGCGTTTAATGAGTCAACTTAATAACTTAGATGACTTTGTTCGTGAATGGGGCGCAATTATAATGTACAGGCAATTAGGTAGAACAGAAACTTTCTTACCCTAAAGTTTAGCATGACAATGCTTGTACTTTTTACCGCTCCCACAATAACAAGGATCATTTCGCCCTAACTTAACATTTGGCCCAAAACTCGTTTCAAGCTCACTATGGATCCGCTGCATCTCTCTTTTTCTTGCAGGCTCGAGTAATTCTTTTACTGCTAACACAAAGCCTTGTAGAAATTTAATTCGTTCTGATGCTTTTTGCTTTTTTAATAAGCCTTTCATAGCTTCTTTAAGATCTAAAAATTCGTCTCTCTCTTCACTTTCAGGCGCATTTTCAATATCCATGGCAAATCCAAGAATAATAGCGGCAATAAATACATTATCATCTTCTTGATTTTCTTCCGCTTCCGCATCAGATATCGCTTCAAGAGCATCTGAATCATAAGCAAAAGCTTGCCCAAACCCACTAAGCCACTGCCATGCTTGCTTAAAAGAGCCATCCATATCTAATCTAGGTGGCGTCTCATCAGCCTGACAAACTACTTCATCGTAATAACGAAGTAATAAGCCTGCAGCTCTCTGAGTTGCAGTTTTTGTTTTTAAAGCCTGCTCTGGCAAAAAATCATTCAGCCATTCACTGAGCGGCATGACGGTTGGAAAACTATGAATACCATGCAAAAACCCATTAAATTCACTTAAGCTGTAATCTTCAAGTAACGTTTGCAGCTCGAGTAATTCGAGTGTATCTAGCCGTGCTGTTAGGTCTGACATAACTAGAATGTAGCGTAAATGAGTTCAAAAATCATGATGATTTTGTTTTATTTCTCCAAATTCAAAAGTACACAAACTTGATAATTGCATTTTTATACACTATGCTTCTTAGTAATGCGAAACGTACGTAAAACTGTGGTTATTATTCACTAAGGGTTTCATCTTTTTTGAAACCCCCTCCCCTCTCGTTATTGAAGAGGGATTTTTAGTATCTGGAGGACAGCATGAACTGGCAAGAGCACTACGCAAAAAGAACTGAAAACATAAAACCCTCAACCATTCGTGAGATTCTGAAACTCACACAAAAATCAGAAGTCATTTCTTTTGCCGGTGGTCTACCTGCACCCAGTTTATTTCCTGTTGAGAAACTAAAAGAAATGAGCGTTAAGGTGCTTGACGAACAAGGCTCCCAAGCGCTCCAGTACAGCACAACCGAAGGCTACCTACCGTTACGAGAGTGGGTTGCTAGTCGCATGCCGCACGCTACAGCTGACCATGTCCAAATTGTTAGTGGCTCTCAACAAGGCTTAGACCTTATTGCAAAAATCATGCTCAACCCGCACGATAAAGTTGTGGTTACCTCCCCTACTTATATGGGAGCTTTAAGAGCTTTTGACGCTTACCAAGCAGACTACTTAACCGTAGATGTAGATGAACACGGCATGATCATAGAGCAACTCGAGCTTGTCTTGCAGCAAAATCCTAAACTGATTTATGCGATTCCTAATTTTGATAATCCGACCGGTATTACGATGAGTTTGGAGCGTCGTGAGGCGCTGGTTGCTTTAGCTCGTAAATATAATGTGCCTATTTATGAGGATAATCCTTATGGTGAGTTGCGATTTGAGGGTGAGGATTTACCTAGTTTGTTTGAGCTTGCTCCTGAGCGTGTTATTTATGGGGGTACGTTTTCAAAGATTGTAGTGCCGGGTTTCCGTTTGGGTTGGTTGATTGCTGACCCTACACTTTTACTTATGGTGGCTAGGGCAAAACAGGCTGCTGATTTGCATACACCGAGCATTACGCAAATGATTGCTTATGAGTTATCTAAAGAAGGCTTTATGGATGAGCAAATTAAACGCGTAAGGGCTTACTATAAAGCCCAGCGTGATTACATGCTGGCTGCTTTGGAGAGTTATTTCCCTCAGGGCGTCAGCTGGACAAGGCCTACGGGTGGCATGTTTTTATGGGTCACGTTGCCAGAAGGCAATAATACGATAGACCTCCTTAATCATGCGGTGGCTCAAGGTGTTGCTTATGTACCGGGTGAGCCTTTTTTTACTGATGAGAGTGGTAAGCATACGTTTAGGCTTAGTTATTCTATTGCTACACCTGAGCAAATTGATACAGGTATGAAAAACTTAGGGCAAATGCTTAAAGAAAAAGCGCTACTACCGCAATTAACCTAAACCTAACTTGCACTAAGTAGAAAAAAAGATGAGTATGACTTTGCAATGTAAAATAGTCATACTCATTACTTTTTATTTAGTCTTAGTACTGATTGCAGGTAATCAAAGCAGTCACAAGGCTACATTTCAAAAACAAATTACCGATCTAAT
>CAYGTA010000399.1:0-4737 GCA_964352605.1 uncultured bacterium
CGATTGTATTGTTAAGGTCTATGAAGCTGCCTTTTTTTGCTTCGCGAGAGTCACTATTAAAATGCCCACAAGAATAAGTACACCCCCCGCGGCACTTTGCCACGTGGGGCTTTCTTTAAACAAAAAGACTGACCAAATAACCGTTAAGACAGGCGTTAAGGTAAGTACAATGGTATGAATGTTAAGCCGCATTTGACGTAACGCCCAGTAATACAAAATGCGACTCAAGACAACATCTACTGTAGCCGTAAGAACCAAAAGAAAATAAGTAAACGGGGTTGGTGGCAGTGTTAAATTATTAGATAAAGTCATAAACACAGCCAGAAAAAAGCAAGTCATGACCAAACGCCATAAGAAGAAGTTCAAGAACTCTATTTGCTCACCAAAACGTTTCACAATAGCGATATGCAAAGCGTAAAAAATGACGCTACCCAAAACGATCAAAGACCCTAAGCGCAAAACATCACCTGCCTGAAAGCTAATGACAAACGCACCTACTATGCAAAGCGCAGCACCCATTAACTCCCTACGAGATAGTTTCTCTTTAAGCCAAAAGTAACTCAGTGCCAAAGTAATAACCGTTGAAATACGACTCAGCAGTGAAGCAGTACCCGCATCAATAAACTGAACCGCTGTGTAACTACCCACGGTTGCAGCAGCCACCAAAAAGCCAATGCTCACAAAAAACCAAACATGCTCTTTTAAAACACGCCACTTTATACGGTTAGTTAAAGAAGCATAAACGGCAATCTGAAAAGTAGCAATAAGCAAGACAAAAAAGCTCGAGCTGTAAGCAGACATAAGCGGAGCTAAAGCTCTAGCAAATATAAGGTGAAAGCTATCTATAAAAAGCATGACAATAAGCGCAGCGGTTGTTTTTTGATTTAAGTTCGGCTGAGTTGAGTTGAGCATGAAGGGGTATCTTACACTAGATTGCTTGAGAACTAATGCATTGTAATTGCGTTGTCATTTAGGCTAAATAGCTTTGAGTTATTACTAGCGCTAAAGAGAGCAAAGCTTCAGCCTTAGCTTTAAGACTTTCAAACAGCCAGCCTGCAGTATGATGAAACGACATGTCCCTCAACACCCTTCAAGACAATACAAGCATACTCGAGCTCAAAAACCTCACACTCGAGCGTTCTGCTAAACGCATTCTTAACGATATTTCCCTGAGTATTCCTAAAGGGAAAATAACGGCACTTATTGGCCCTAGTGGTAGTGGCAAGTCAAGCTTAATTCGTTGTATTAATCGCTTGTGGGAAGCACCTGAGGGCAGCATCTTTTTAGAAGGAACAGATATCACAACCTTAAACCCTATTGCCTTGCGCCAAAAGCTAGGCATGGTCATGCAGAGTGCTGCTTTGTTTGAAGGTAGCATTGCTGATAATATTCGTTATGGCCCTTCACTGAGAGGGGAAGCTTTAAGCGATGAGCAAGTCGAAAGTTTACTCAAACAAGTAAGCCTAAATGCAGACTTAGCTGAGCAAGATGCCCAGAGTTTATCAGGGGGGCAAGCACAACGTGTATCTTTAGCAAGAACCCTAGCAAATAACTGCGAAGTGCTACTGCTAGACGAACCCACCAGCGCATTAGACCCAAACGCAAGCGCTGTAATCGAAGAAACGCTAAAACGCTTAAGAGATATCCAAAACCTCAGTATCATTTTGGTATCCCATTCATTAGAACAAGTCAAACGCATAGCAGACTATGTGGTCTTACTGGTAGATGGCGAAGTTGCAGAACAAGGCAGCACCGAACACCTACTCTCAGGTATACACCATCACCTAACTGAAGACTTTGCCGCAGGAAAACGCATGGGCAACCATGATTGATTTCACAACTCTAATCACATGGTTACCCCGCATAGCAGGCGCACTCAGTTTGGTGGCTATATCTATAGGCATATCACGCTGGCAAAAACTAGCACTCGAGCGCAACATGCTTATTGCGGTTACAAGAGCCTTCATTCAACTTTTACTTATAGGCTACGCACTCGAGCTTATCTTTTCTGCTGATAATCCCATCTGGATGATTCTAATTATTAGCGTTATGGTGAGCGTGGCAGGCTTAACTGCGGGTGATAGGGGTAAAGGCATTGCAAATAGCAAACTCATAGCTACAGCATCGGTTGCCATTAGTGTACTTTTAACGCTTGGTAGTTTATTAGTCTTAAGAGTTTTTGATATAGAAGCGCGTTTTGTCATTCCTATAGCAGGCATGATTACAGGTAACGCCATGACTGCAACAGGACTTGCCATGGCTAGATTGCGTGATGACCTAAAAGCAAACCGCTTAGAAATAGAAACTGCTTTAGCTTTAGGTGCAAACAGTCGCCAAGCGGTAGCTAAATTCTTAAGGCAAAGCCTAGCGACTGGCATGACACCCATTATAGATTCAACCAAAACAGTTGGCTTAATAGCCTTACCGGGCGCCATGACAGGCATGATTCTTGCAGGCGCATCACCCATAGAAGCCGTACAATTACAAATTGTGGTTATGTACATGCTTATAGGCGCAGCTGCCTTCGCATCACTAAGCTCGAGCTTTTTGGCTTACCGAAATATGTTCACAAAGCAACATCAGTTAAAACCTTTGAGTCAAGAAAAGAAATAAAGATGATAGGCACGCTCTAAAATAAGTTCTAAGCCTGCCAGCCGTTATATGGAAAAGCATTATCCACCTTTTTAGCCTCACCTTTATCAAGCTTATCAAGTAACTCGAGTAATCTTGCTTTGTAGTTTTCTTTGACTTCAAGCTCATTTTCCACCCGACTACCCTCTTTAAGGAAATGCTTGAAATCTCGACCTAAAGCTCGCCCTTTATTGGTATGCATATCTAAAGCAAAATCAGGAATATCTGGCGTGCGACCATGCTCAAATTCTCGTTTTATAATATTCTTTAAGTTATCACTTGTTCTATCTTTTTTAGCGGCACACAAATACCGAATAGCATGTACAAAAAATATTGGCCTATCCCCATCGGTGTAAGGAAAATTTTGCCGCATTTGATTTAGTGAATTAATGAGTACAGGCGCACTTAAATCACCAAAACCAACATCTTCAACAGAAATAGCCAGAAGCCTACGCCACAACTTCTCTTCGAACTGCAAGCTCGTTATATACATTTCATAAGCAAAGGTTACAGCCTCTTCTTCAAGACCACGTCTAATTGACTTTTGAAGGGCAGAAATAACCAAATCACCCTCAATACCATTGCGTGTTGTAACATTAGCCCACGGATCATACGCCATAAAATACTCCTTGATAGCCAATTTTCAGCTGAGCCAAGTCTACCGTAGTGCTACCTATCTCCTAAAAAAACCTAAACCCAAAGGCATCACGGAAAGGTAGTAGTAACTGAGGGACTGAGCTTTGTGGCATTTCAAACATCCACCTTAGCAAGACGCTCGAGTTTGGATTTTTGCCAGCGTTTTGTTTTCTCTTGGTGTATTCTTTTTTTATATCCTTAGGAGGCGATTATGCCAGCTTTACTTGATACGGTTGATCCGGATGGGCTTTTAGAGTACTCAGTTGTTTATACAGATCGTTCACTGAATCATATGTCACAGTCTTTTCAGAGCGTCATGCGAGACATCTCAGCAACACTTAAGAGCGTTTATAAGGCCGATGCAGCTGTGGTTGTGCCCGGTAGCGGCACTTTTGGCATGGAGGCGGTTGCAAGGCAGTTCGCTGAGGGTAAAAACTGTTTGGTTATAAGGAATGGATGGTTCAGTTACCGTTGGAGTCAGATTTTTGAAATGGGTAAGATTCCAGCTAAAACCACGGTACTAAAAGCACGAAGCTTAAGTAATGATCATCAGGCTGCCTTTACGCCTGCCCCTATTGAAGAAGTTGTAGCAACCATTAAGGCTGAAAAGCCTGACCTTGTGTTTGCCCCGCATGTTGAAACATCTGCAGGCATGATTTTGCCTGATGATTACTTAAAAGCGGTTGCTGATGCAGTTCATGAAGTGGGCGGCATGTTTGTGCTTGACTGCATTGCTTCAGGAACTATTTGGGTTGACATGAAAGCTTGTGGCATAGATGTGCTTATAAGCGCGCCCCAAAAAGGTTGGAGTGGTCCGCCTTGTGCTGGTTTGGTCATGCTTAATGCTTTGGCTTTAGAGCGTTTAGAAGCGACAACGAGTAGTAGCTTTGCAGCTGATCTCAAAAAATGGCATCAGATAATGATGGCTTATGAAGGTGGCGGGCATGCTTACCATGCAACCATGCCTACAGATAGCTTGACTAAGTTTCGTGATGTCATGAAAGAAACTGAAGCTTATGGGTTTGCTAAGGTGCATGCTCAGCAGCAAGAATTAGGCGATAAAGTGCGCGCTGTTTTAGAAGCCAAAGGCATAAAGAGTGTAGCTGCTAAAGGCTTTCAAGCTCCTGGTGTGGTAGTTAGTTACACCGATGATAAAGGCTTGCATTCAGGTAAAAAGTTTATGCAAGAAGGCATGCAGATTGCTGCGGGTGTACCTTTACAGTGCGACGAGCCTGCTGACTTTCAGACTTTTAGATTAGGCTTATTTGGCTTAGATAAATTAAAAAATGTAGATCGTACGGTTGAGACATTTGAAAAAGTACTAAATACCATTTTGTCGTAGAAAGCCTTGTATTAAATAACGTAGATAGGATGGTGCGAGCATCAATTTAATGCTTACACCATTCTTTTTCATTCTTTATACTAAACTGCTTAGAAAGTGTCATAAGACTGAGTGGGTCAGAGCGTACT
>CAYGTA010000400.1:0-3442 GCA_964352605.1 uncultured bacterium
CTTTATTCATTATTGTTTTTCATAGGGTAGATCCATTACTCTACTCAAAACTTTCCACTATTTACCCATTCTGACTCTGGTGGTACTGGCTCAACATTATCCCAATGCTCGACCACTAGACCATCTTCTAGGCGAAAAAGGTCAACTTGCGCGTAAGGCTTATCTTCCCAAGTTGCTTTGGATAATGTGGCTACAAAATTACCTTGACCTACCATCAAAACGATTTCTTGGTACATCAGTGACTGATAGTCTCCAAGTGCTAATTTTTTGAAAGCTTCAAGACCATCTGGAACTTCTTTATTGTGTTGAATGTATGTCTCACTAGAGATATAGGTTTCAATATTAGAGGGGTTTTTTCGCATGAGTACATCTTCAATAAGGCCTTTAACGATTGCTTTATTAGCTTGCGTTTTTTCTAAATCTTTAATTTCCGTTGCGCCATCCACTGAAGTATGTCCTGAAGGTGTTGAAGCACAAAATGAACCAATAACATCCCAGTGTTCAATAATTTTGTCATTTTCATCTGTATCAAAAAAGTCTGTCGTTACCCACTCTGTTTCACCATCATTAAGACTTTGATGCGCATGAATAAAAACATGTCGTCCTTCTTCTAGAGTACGAATAATTTGAATATCACGCTTAGGGTTACGTTCTATGAAAGACTCAAAAAACTCTACAAAGCCTTCAATGCCATCTCTAACACCTGTACTGTGTTGAGTATACCGGGCACCCGTATATTTGGTAACAGCTTCCTTAGCTTTACCATCTCGAATACCTTCAAGATACAGGTTTTTGGCATGTTCTACTTTTTGACTCACGAATATCCCTTTCTTCATGCATAAACACTCCCCGTAATCGAGTTAAAATAAGAACACCTAAGATTTCTCTTTTAATTGGAAACTGCAAAAACCAAGCTATTCTTCGAAGGGTCATCAAACTCAATCTGATCATTCACAAATGCAAAAGGGTAAGACGCCACTTCCATTCTATGCGCTAATTTTTCAATGGTTTTGAAATCTGGTACAACAAATTTAACATGATCTAAACCAAGCGCTTCTGGGTCTGCAAGTGTATTTTTACTATGCCAAGTATTAAGCCCAATATGATGATGATAGTTTCCAGCTGCGACAAATAAAGCACCCACCCTGCTCATATCAGACATTAAGTTAAAGCCAAGAATGTCAAGGTAAAAAGCTCGAGTTTTTTCTATGTCTGCAACTTTGAGGTGTGCATGACCAATTTTGGCAGTGTTAGGTACTTGGGTCATAGGGGTTTGTGATGCGGCTCTCATAAGGTTTTGTAAATCAAGTGGGTCTGTTGCTAGCTTGACTTGCTCACCTTCCCACTGCCACATTGCTTGGGGGCGGTCTGCATAGACTTCTATTCCGTTACCCTCAGGGTCACTAAAGTAAAGGGCTTCGCTGACCTTGTGGTCACCTGTGCCTTCAAGTTTTTGTCCTAAAGATAAAAAGCGCCTTAACCAGCTTGCCAGCGAAGAACGGTCTGGCAGAAGCAGTGCAAGATGGTACAAACCTGATCGTCTGGGTGCAACTTGACCTTGAGGATGGTCTTTGAGAATAACAAGGTCTTGTGTAGCTGTACCTAGTCGTACTTCGTTCTTGCTTTCTTGGCGTACAACTAGACCCATAACCTGTTGGTAGTAGTCACGCATGAGTTCAAGCTTTGCAACCTTTAAAGAAACATGTGCTACATGACTTTCTTTAGGTATTTGAAACATAGTTTTTACCTCTTTAATAAAATAAGAACAGACCGTTGAACTACAAATACTTTTTAATAATCAACTAGCTGGTTGATACATTCTTCAAGCTTGCTTCGATTCGAAATGAGTTTGGAATACGTATTTTTTAGGAATAGAGCTTAGGTTGTTCTTTGTTTTGGAGACCTAAATTGCCTAATTAAGCGACGTATTAAAATAGTAATTAGCCCACCTATACTCATGAATATAATGACTTTAACTATAGGTAGAAGCAACATGAATAAAGCAGGTGAGTTAGTATCTTCTGATTCAAAGACGTCAGGTTCACTAGTGGTTTCGTCACTGCTTACTTCGCCACTGGTTTCACTTTCGGTTCGAAACGAATCTGCCCATTCTGTTCCTGCCAGTGGAAGTACTAGCGTAACAATGAGGGCTGCTGCAAGCAAAATAATAATAGTGGGAATAAAAGTATTGTTTAACAACTTCATAAACTTTTATCCGTTGTAGATGAAGCCTTAGATGTTCTAGGCTGTTTTAAAATATATCGCTTAGACGCATTAACAATCCAACCCCAGTGCATGGCTAAATGCACTCCAATAAAGATCATAAGTAGATTTGCAGTCATATCATGCAGTGCTGCCCAAAAAGGATCTACTGTGACATGAATGCCTAATGAAGGAAGGGCTGATTCAGAAATGACAGTACCCGTAAGTACTACCAAAACCATCATGATGAAGATAACTAAATCCCAAAAATGATTGAATCTCACTTCACCTGGGAGCTTTCCAAAAAGACGTTTTGTGGTGTTGACAATCCACTGCCAGTCAAGAAGGATATGCGCTATTAAGGGTATGACAAACAGGAAACCTATCCACTCATGAAAAGGAATGCCTGTAGCTTGAGGAATGTTTGCCAAAACAAAACTCACAAACAACACCAGGTCAAGATAAAGTTTGATTTGGGTGATACTTCGTTTCCGTTTAGCTTGAGTATTGCTTGTTTGAATCATGTGGTTCCTTTGGCTGCATGAAAAAACTTTCGAGCTTTGCGAGCGCTAAAGTAAAAGTAATTTTGCTTGGCATTATCGTCGGGGTAACTAGAAGTAATCAAAGAATATCTGTCTTTGATTACTTCTTTAATCTTTACCTTGCTACTAACACATTAAATTTGTAATAAAGTGAATTACTTGAGTTTTAAATCAATAACAATGTCAAAGCCAACGCCTACTTGCTGACCTGGGCCAACTTCAAACACGATTTCTGTGCCTGTTGCTTTAGTAATAGTAGGTACAAGCGTTGCTGAACTGTTTGCTGTAGCACTTGCAATCACATCTTTGTCAAAAGTTAGATAATAGCGATCAAATGTACCTTCTTCTATGACACGCTCAAAATTTTTCGTAGCAGGATTATCAACCCAGATCAGTTTTATACTGCTGTCAGAAACTTCAATATCATAAACAAGCTCTGTTTCACTAGCGGCAAAGCTGGTTGTACCATCACTTAATGTTTTAGTTATTTCTTTACCGAAGGGTGATTCATCTGGGATGTTAAAAGCTACTGATTGAATTGTGTTTTTAATCGTAAGTTGACTACCTTCCAGCGTTGGAGTTGTCTGCGTACAAGCGGCTAGAAGTCCAGTAGATAATACAAGGATAAGGCTTAAGATTATTCTTTTCATAGGTTTTTCCTTTCTGTACCCAAGTTTTCTTCCGTAAGGGTGTTATGA
>CAYGTA010000400.1:3542-4735 GCA_964352605.1 uncultured bacterium
TATTCAGAAGGAAAAAGGAAAGGAAAGACAAAATCAATAGCTGCGTCCATACCAAGTTCAGGAAATGCTTCAACTAATCCAGCTTTGAAAGCTTCAGCTGTATCAGCAGTTTGCATTAACTCGCCTGCTTTGCTTAACCATGCAATATTAGCATCATAAAGACTAGCGTCACCTGGTAAACCATGTCCAGCAAGAACCAGTGGGTAAAGCTCACTACTTGCTTGTAAACCCTGTAAAGCTTCAATCCAAGTTGGCGGTGAGCCTGCAAGAATTAAGTGTACGCCACTGTAAACAATGTCGCCTACAACAATGATTCCGTAACCAGGAACTTTAACAACAACTTGTACTTCAGCTTCTGCGTTAAGCACTTTATCGAATTGAAAAAACACACCATCAATTTCTACTAAACCAGGCTCGAGTATGTTTGGTACTACAAAGGTGCTAGCAATTGCATCGCCAAAGCCTGCTTGTTTCTCATCTACTTCAGCTTGACCGTTTGCTGCAATGCTTAGGGCGACTTCGTCTAAAGCGTAAATGGGTACATCAGCAAAAGCTTGACTTCCTAAAAAGTGATCTGGGTGCTCATGGCTTATGATTAATCGTTCTATTGGTTTATCTAGACTGTCAGCATAGGCTCTGTAATCAGCTGCCATTGGAAGCAAGAATTGTGTATCAATGAGTACTAGGCTGTTGGGTGTTTCAATTATGTGGGTGCTGTTTGCAAATGCCTGCATAGGTGCAGTTAAGCTGTGAACGGTCAGTCCTCGTGCATCTTGTACAGTCACTTGCAAGCCACTTTCACGCATGACAGTGTCTTGTGCTTGAGCTTGAAATAATGCTCCTAAGAGCATTATTGCGATTAAAATTAACAACTTGTTTTTCATTTTTTCTCCTGGAGGCACTTTGGAATTCATTAATTGCCTTCATGAATCATAGTTTTTCAACATAGCTAAGTTAAGAACAAAAGCTAAGATATTCTGGTACTTTTCTAAATTTCTTGATAGACATGATGATTTTAGATTCTTCTATATAACCCACAGGGCTGTTCATTTTTCTCGGAGTATGCGAGTCAAATACCCAAGCAGGCTACAAAATAAGCTTTATGCATTGATTTAACTAATTATACTAAGCTGAATTGTAAAGTCTTACAACATTTATAATTCCGACCTTGCCGACGTAGTCGAGACAGCTTT
>CAYGTA010000401.1:0-1562 GCA_964352605.1 uncultured bacterium
GATCGCTTTTGGCTTTCCCTCATTTTAACCATCCCTATTCTTTACTTTAGTGAGCAGTTACAAACATGGCTTAACTATGAAGCCCTTAGCTTCACAGGTGTCAGTTTTATCAATCCAATTCTAGGCAGCATCTTATTTTTTTATGGCGGTCTTGTTTTTTTGAAAAGCGCAAGGCATGAACTTGTTGCTCGTAAACCTGGCATGATGACCCTAATTTCACTTGCTATCTCTGTTGCTTATCTCTACAGCATGGCAGTTGTGTTTGGGCTTTCAGGTAAACCGTTTTTCTGGGAGCTATCCACCTTGCTTGTCATTATGCTTTTAGGGCATTGGGTTGAAATGGCAAGTGTGCAAGGTGCCAGTAACGCGCTCAATGAACTTGCTTCTCTTGTGCCAAACGAAGCGCATAAACTTGTTAATGGCAAGCTTGAAGATGTCATGGTGAGTAGTCTTAAAGAAGGTGATGAAGTTCTCATCCGCCCTGGAGAGCAAATCCCTGTTGATGGCGAAGTATTTGAGGGTAATAGTAGTGTTAACGAGGCATTCTTAACGGGTGAATCAAAACCTGTTACTAAAACGTTTGGTGATGAAGTTGTCGCTGGGGCAGTTAATACAGAGGGCGCACTCTCTATAAAAGTTACCCGAACGGGTGAAAAGACAACTCTGTCACAAATTCAACGTCTTGTTGAAGAAGCACAAAACTCTCGAAGTCGCTTTCAGAATTTAGCTGATCGCGCGGCAGGCTGGCTTTTTTATATTGCAGTAGGTGCAGGTATCCTTACCTTCATAATTTGGTTAAGTGCGACTCAAGATTTACAGCAAGCTATAGCTAGAACTGTAACTGTGCTGGTCATTGCTTGCCCTCATGCGCTTGGTTTGGCGATTCCTTTAGTTACTGTAAATGCAACCGCTATGAGCGCCAAGCATGGTATTTTGGTAAGAAACCGTGAAGCCTTTGAACGCGCTAGAAACATTACACAAGTTGCGTTTGATAAGACTGGCACATTAACTGAAGGAAAGTTTGGTGTACGTCAGATTTACACGGATTCCTTAAGTGAAGATGAAGCTTTAACCTTAACAGCTGCTATAGAAACCCGCAGTGAACATCCACTCGCTAAAGCGATTGTTAGTGAAGCTAAAAGCAAAACCTTAAGTTACGAAAAGAGTGATGCTTTTGAAGTTATTGCAGGTAAAGGTGTAAAAGCCAACCTGAATGGCAAAACGTACGCGGTAGGTAGACCTGAATGGATTAGGGAACAACAACTCGAGCTTTCCTCATCTTTAAAAGCTGGACTCGATGAAGCTGAAGCTAGGGGTGAGAGTGTTATTGCGCTCATGGATGAAACTAAAGCGTTAGCACTCTTTGCCCTTGCAGATAAAGTTCGTCAAAGTGCTAAGGATGCTATTCGAGGTTTGCAAGCCTTAGATATAGAAGCCATCATGATTACAGGAGACGCAGAAGCTGTAGCTAAAACAGTTGCAGAAGAATTAGGCATAAAGCGTTACCACGCAAGGGTTCTACCTAAAGATAAAGCTCAGTTAATCAAAGAGCTTAAAAGAAA
>CAYGTA010000401.1:1662-2796 GCA_964352605.1 uncultured bacterium
TTAAAAGAATTTCATGAAAAAACGTCTCTTCATTATCCTCCTCAGTTTAAGTTTAAGCTTTGCGCAAAACTCAATCACAGATAATCTCTTTCCAATCTTTCCTGTTAAAGCAGAGCTCGATCCAGCGCACTCCATAGCTCGTAGTTGGAATGAAATGCTGTTAACAGCTATTCGAAATGACCTTGCTAGACCCACTGTTCATGCTAGAAATTTGTTTCATAGTTCAGCACTCATGTACGATCTCTGGGCTGCGTTCGACTCAAAAGCTACGCCCTACTTGTTAGGTCAAAAGCTAAATGATTTTGACTGCCCTTATGAAGGATTTCAAGCTTCAAAAACTACAGAAAACTTACATGAAGCCATTAGTTACGGCATGTATCGTCTTTTAAAACACCGCTTTGGTGACGTTGAAGAAGTGTATCTAGGACTGGACTCTTTCTTTACAGATTTGGGCTACGACGCCAGTAAGACCTCTAGCTCCAATACAGGCTTTTTGGCTGCCGACTTAGGGAATTACCTAGCTCAATGCTACATTGACTACGGTTTACAGGATGGCTCTAATGAAATTGTGTATTACGCAAATGAATTCTACTGGCCTGAAAATGAAGGCTTTAATCCTAAAGAATCTGGCAATCCGACTTTCAGTCAACCTAATCGCTGGCAGCCTTTGATTTTTGAGGGAGGTTTTGTTGATCAATCAGGAAATCTATTTGAAAACGAAGGGCCAATAGAGTTTTTAGGTGCAGAATGGGGACAGGTTAAAGCTTTTGCGTTACAGAAAGAAAATCTAGAGATTTTAGAACGTGACGGCAAGCCTTTCTGGCTTTACCATGATCCTGGTTCACCACCCCAGTTAGGTGCATCAGCAGAAGAAACAGCTGCTTATCTGTGGAACTTTTTAACTGTGCTGCGTTTTTCAACGCAGCTAGATCCAAAGAGTGAGCTTATTGATATATCGCCAGCATCACTAGGAAATATTGCTATAAGTGATTTACCTGAAACGCAAGCTGATTACGAAACCTTCTATAGTTTAGATGGTGGCATGATGGGACAAGGGTTTCAAATAAATCCTGTTACCCAAAAACCTTATCAACCCCAACTTGTTCCGCTTGGTGATTACACAAGAGTGCTAGC
>CAYGTA010000401.1:2896-4725 GCA_964352605.1 uncultured bacterium
CAAGGCCAAAGTAGTGATCCAAGTTTAGCTAATTATTCTGAATACGGCTTACCTCTTATAGAAGGTTTAAGTGAACTTGTGCAAGAGGGGGATGCACTTGCCGGCAATGAAGGTGAGCATATAGCTAAAGTCAAAGTCTACGCTTGGCGTGGTCCTGATCAAATTCAAGACCCCGAAACAGACACAGCAGGTGTTGGTTGGATATTGGCAGAAAACTGGTGGCCTTATCAGCGTCCTAACTTTGTTACACCGCCTTTTGCAGGTTATATATCTGGTCACTCAACGTTTTCAAGGGCTGCTGCTGAGGTTCTTACTTATCTAACAGGAAGTCCTTATTTTCCTGAAGGCTTGGGTGAATTTGAGGCTAAGAAAAATGACTTTCTGGTATTTGAAGAGGGCCCCAGTATAAATATCACTTTGCAATGGGCTAGTTATGGTGACGCGGCTGACCAAACAAGCTTGTCACGTATTTGGGGTGGTATTCATCCACCTGTAGATGATATTGCAGGGCGGCATTTGGGTGTAGAAATTGCGAAAGATGCCTTTGAGTTAGCCGTGCACTACTTTGAAGCCAAACCCAACTAAATGCCTTGTTCAGTTTTCAAAGTCTTAATTAATGTACTTATATGCTGAACAGAACGAAAATCATTAACTTCAAGATCATCATAGTCAAAGCTAACTTCAAATACACACTCGAGTTCAAAAATGAGGTTCACCAATGCTAAAGAGTCCAAAATGTTTGTTGTAAGTAAATCAGTGGTTCGACTTGGAATTTCACCTAGTAAACGTTCAACAAGTTCATTTATTTTACAAGGCAGACATTTTTTATTACTCATTGGAGGCATGACTGTCTGCATAGACTAAGCTTAGTCTTTAAGGTTCACGAGAAAATCACAAAGGAATTAAACGCGTTATGAATAAAGAATTTATAGACAAATACTTCTGGCAAGGATTAATTGCAATAGTGCTTATTGGCGTTGTTGCTAATTTAATCGTTTGGTTCTGGCCGAAACAGTCTCAAGCTTTAACGTTGCCTTCATATCCTGTAGAGCAAGTTGCATTAGGGCAAACAATTTATCAATCAAATTGTGCTGTTTGCCATGGTGCTGATGGGGCAGGTTATGCTCAAGAAGCTATTCCTGCACCACCTTTAAATGGTACTGCGCATTCATGGCATCATACCGATTCGCTAATTGCAAGTTGGATTCGAGGAGGTATAGGGCAAATGCCCGCTGTTGGTGCTGACTGGTCAGATGATGACATTAACGCTGTGCTTTCTTATATTAAGCAATGGTGGGGGCCTGAAGAATTAGCCATGCAAACTGAGAATTCGAGGCTGAATCCTTGAGAACCTTCTCTCATGCATTAATGACAGCTGCCGCAGGTAAAAAGATAGCTTTACCGAAAAACCCAATGCTCTTTTTTCTTTTAGGCTCAGTAGTTCCAGATTTACCTCTTTATGTCCTGACCGGCGTAACCATGGTGCTTAGCCCTAGCTGGGATATAGGTATGGAAAGAATGCATGCTAATTATGAAACTAATCTCCTTTGGATTAGCTTACATAATACCTTCCATAGTCTAGTTATTTTAGGTCTATTAACCCTGATAGCTGTCTTTGCTAAAAAGCAAAACTTCAGTCGAAACCTACTGTGGTTTAGTGCCGCTGCTACCATCCATACGCTTATTGACATTTTTACCCATGCAGGCGATGGTCCTTTATTTCTTTTTCCTTTAAGTTTATCTGTTCGCTTTAACAGCCCGATAAGCTACTGGGATCCTGCTTATTTTGGTAGGCCTTTTTCGATCTTTGAGTACCTTTTAGATATTGG
>CAYGTA010000402.1:0-4688 GCA_964352605.1 uncultured bacterium
CACCAATGGTTTGATGCTGCAAGCATTCGTGAAAACGCTAATTAACTTCAGAATACTCGAGTCTTTTACTTTGAGTGCACTGCACCATAGGTACTCAAATAGCCTTCCTTTCAAGCAAATCAACCTGCTTTGAAAATAGCTAAAAGGTACTGATCAAACCGTATTAAAGTGATTCGATTAAAGATTATAAATATAAAGTTACATTACTCTCTGATAGGCTACATGGAATCACCAAAGAGCAAAAAGATATAGTGCAAATAGACAAAGCAGTAATCCGAATTTCACTAACCTCGCTTAACTTTTGTTCACTTAATGCCATCATTATTTAGTAGCAAGACGCGCAGGCTATCTCTTTCTAAGATGCGAAGACATCTTGCAATTATTATTGTTTAGTTTTAACTTGAACTCACAATTGGCTTGAGACTTTGCAAAATAACTCGACCTGGCCCTTGCAGTCTAGTCAAAAATAAGCCTTCCCCTGCAAAAAAGAATTTACGTACACTCCCAACAGCCTCAATATCATAATCAACTTCGGCATCAAAGGCAGCTAAATTACCGGTACTAACAAGTAGTTCTTCGGCTGGCTTAAGTTCTCTATTTTCCAGATCACCTTGACCATGTACCAAAACAACCCCTGAGCCAGTTATTTTTTGTAAAAAAAGGCCTGCACCACCAAAAAACGCCGCGCCAGCTCGCTTAGCAACTGAAACAGTAATATCAATATCTCCCCAAGCTGCCAAAAAAGAACCCCGCGTAGTAACAACAGCACTATTATCAAGCTGCCAAGGTACAATATGCCCTGGGCTATTAGCTGAAAGTAGCAACGCTTGCTGAGGGCCAGACGCAACAATCTTTGTTAAAGAAAGCCCCTCACCCGACAAAGAACGTCTAACCGCACCCGCCAAGCCTCCGGGAACAGATAATTCCCATTTGACACCCCTCGAGTAACTCATAAGAGACCCGTTACTCGCCCAAATCACCTCACCCCGATCAGGCTCGAGTGTTGCGTATTGTGCTATGGTTCCTGCAATCTCAAAATTCATGAGCTCGAGTTTAGCAAAACCTATCCTTTGGAGCTTCGTACTTTTTTATAGTGCGTGCCATCAAAAAAGCCAGCTTAAATTTAAGCTGGCTTTTGATGTCAAGAATCAGAGTTTACATAATTGGTGTATTACTCATAATGTAAACAAGGTACATAAGACCAATTACTGCTATAGGAAGCGTCATCATACCTTGAGCAAGAATATCTGATTTTCTGAAGAACGCTAACCATGCAATGGGGCTAATGAAGATAACAAGGAAGGGAAAGCTAAAGTAAACAGTGCGCCAGAAAGGTGTTAGGCCAATATCATTAATCTGACCACCATTGCCTGTCAGTAGTAAAATAGCGCCCATTGTCCAGAAAAAAACAATGCCTAAACCAGCTAATTGCAAAATAATCATATTAAGTGTTGATAAAACACGCTCACCAGTCATTGAGTACTCCTTGGGGTAAGCGTATCATGTGGCGATTTTCTGGGGTTAAAGACAATTGTCCCAAGGTTATATTTGTAAAAAAATACCAAAGTTTACCCTGACTACCAACAGCTATTGAGTAGGGTTTCGTAAATAGCTGAGCATACTAGTAATTCAAGTTAGTCTTTCTTCAATGTTGAGAAAGCCTGCTTCGCTGCATTAAGCACGGACGTTAGCCTAGAAACCTAACGCTATTATGAATAGACAGGTCTATTGCAGGAATAAAATAGGGTTGCTATAGCCTTTAAAATTTAAAATTCTGTAGCATTTTAAATGCCGAACTGGGTGAGTAAAAACAGATCTGCTAAGCCTATGGTGTATTGAACTTAAAAACTGCTATAGCTTTAAAAGGCCTAACTTTGGAACTCTCTAAGGCAAAAGCACTCATTTTCTAAAAAGATTGCGTTTCCAATAACTATTGCACCCTCAACTTTTCGCACTCATTCTAAATCCCTTAAGAGCTTCTCCCTTTGGTCGGAACAGTCGCAAATGCGACAGCTCCCTTAATAAAAGAGCTAAAGACAAAAGTCTTTTTGGTGCAACCTTTTCTGGAAATTCGAGGACTATCAGTTTACTTGAAACTCGAGTTCTTCTTTTTTGTCTACTTTGGGTGATGGCTCAATTTTGAATATTTCAGGAGCCTCATAGATATCTTCAATGTAATCTCTGACATAAGAAAAATGAATATCTCGTAAATCTTCTGAGTAGACTTCCATGCAGGCTTCCACGACACTTGGGTCGAACTGCGTTCCTTTTTTATCTTGTATTTCTGCTAGTGTTTCTTCGAACGTCCAAGCCTCTTTATAGGGTCTCGCGTGAGATAAAGCATCCATTACGTCGGCAACTGCAACAATTCTTGCTGCCATCGGAATCTCATCGCCAGCTAAGTTGAAGGGGTAACCTTTTCCATCAAAGCGTTCATGATGATAAAGGGCAATTTCTTCAGCTAATTTCAATAATTCTGTTTGTCCTTCTTTTAATATGCGTCCGCCGATAATTGTGTGACTTTTTACAATTTCATACTCTTCTACTGTTAACTTAGCGGGTTTAAGCAAAATTGTATCTGAAATACCAATTTTTCCTACATCATGCAATCTAGCTGCTGTATACAGTAATTTTATTTTATCGCGAGGCCAGCCTAATGCATGTGCAATGGCAGCTGACGTTGTACCCACCCGTTTTGTGTGCTCACCTGTTTGATCATCTCGATATTCTGCAGCAATCGCTAATCTGGTAACAATTTCAAGATGTGCTGCCTCAAGATCCTTGGTTCTATCAATAACAATTTTCTCTGCTTCTTGCCTTGCGCGTTGTGCCACTTCATTTTTAAGTCGATAGTTTTGCGCTTCATGCTTTGAGCGTTCAACATCAAACTGGACACTAAGTTGCTGGGTTCTTAGGTCAGCTTCCCGATTATAAATTTGGCGCTCAAACTTATGGTATTCCTTATGATGATAAAGAGATTTAGCGAACGCCCCTAATTTCTCATGAACTTTTGAAAGTAACAAATGAGAATCATAAACAGATTTAGGATGCTCGAGTTCTAAAGAAATTTGCAGGGCTTCCTCTAGTCTATGAATTGCCTGTTCAAAATCAGCAATGTGTAAGTAGTTTTCACCTAACTTGAGTAGCGTTTCAACCTGTGCATCTCGTTTTCCTGCCTCACAGGCAATGTTTAGCGCTTCCATGTACTGATTAATTGCCTTTTCAGGATTACCTAATTGGGCATAAACTGAACCTAGACCAGACAAGTTATCAATAACAAATATACTAAGGCCAGCTTTTTGAGCTAAAGCTAAAGCTTCTTGATATAGCGCTGTCGCTGAAGCGTAATCATGTTGAAGAAGCTTGAGTTCTGCTAAATTATTTATACTTACTGTCAAGGAGTAGCTGTCTTTTAGCTCAAGAGACAAAGCTCGAGCTTTGTTTTGAAAGACAATTGCATTTTCGAAGTCTTTCATTTCTTTGTATAAAAGCCCTAGCTGGCTCATAGTTATGGCTTCAGCTTTGGTGGCTTTGTTGAGTCCTCTGGCTAAGTCGTAGGCTAAGGTTAAGTGAACGAGTGACTGCTCTAAATCTCCTAAACCTCTGTAGAGTGCACCTATGTTGCAGTGAAATTTTAATTCTTGTTCTTTAAAATCAAGTTGTTGTATTAGCGTTAAGGCTTGCTTCAGGCAGTTGATTGCAAGAACGTCTGCACCTTGGTAACTGAGTACAGAAGCTTCAAGATTGAGCGTCTCGGCTTCTGCTATCATGTCTTCTTTTGTTTTGGCTAGTTCTTTTGCTTGTCTAAACAGTGTTAAAGCTGCATCTAGTTGCCCTTGATCTCGTTTGATTGTGCCTTGAAGAAGTAAACACTGGATGACACCACCTGAAAAGTCATGTAGTCTAAATAATTCCTGAGATTTTACTAAGACCAATCTTGCAGTTTCGAAATCTCCTTTTTCGAACCTAGCTAAAGCTTGTTCATATAGGCGTTGAGCAACTTCTACTGAAGCTTGCAAAACACCTATGTCACTTTTGTGTAGCTTTAACTCTGTACTCATCGCCTTAACACCCAAATCTAGATTTTAGTCGTGTATCTCTGTTAATAAACTGTTCGTCAAATAGCTATTAGCAATGTCGCCTTCACGCACATCAAAGCCCGAGGCATATTTCGTAGCTCTTAGCTCTGCACTTAATTTCTCAGATTTTCTCGCAGAAACCAGTCTTGCTGGAACAAATGTAATTAATAACTGATGCATAATGCTTTCCGTTTTACTGACAAACTGCTGAGATTCGACGTTTGCAGTAAAACTTTTTATTTAGATAATGAGAAGGCTTCGTTAGTTCTAACAAGCGCTTCTACATAACTAATTTAAGGTATGTGGTATTACATAATTCTTACAGCGATCTGACAACAACTCGAGTACTCTGATGAAATAAAAAAATCCTTATAATCAAGATTAGTTGTAAGAAGCTTTTCATACCAGAAGCCTAATTGACTTTTGTCATGGCGGTCTTGAATTGCAATATGAAGCTTATGGCACTGTACTGATATTGTTCATAGCACCTACGCCAGTGCTAAAACCATCTTGCGCCGCCTTAGTGCAAACGTATTTATATAGGCAAGGCAATTATCTTATACTATTTCCGTTTACTTTATTAATAAAGTAAACGCGATCTTGGAGTTC
>CAYGTA010000403.1:0-3326 GCA_964352605.1 uncultured bacterium
GCGTTATTTTGCCTGAATTAGCGAATACTTGTAAATTGCTAGGCGCAGCCGGTAGCGGGCCGCCTCCACAAGCGGTCAGTAAGATAAAAAAGAGGATTAGACTAAAGTTAAAAGCTAGTTTCGGGTTTGTCATACATTGGCCTCCGCAATAAGATTAGCCAGCGCATACTTTTTTATGCGCTGGCTGTAAAAGATTGTTAGTAAAGATAATTTAAGCGTTCAAACTTGTAGTAAAGCGTAGAAGAGCACTCAGGGCTAGATCTTGAGGTTTTAGAGCCGTAGCCACTGCTCGTGCTAAGTGTAAAGTTCCAAGCGCCTACAGCGTCATCAGCACTAAAGGTATCTGTATCAGCTAGGGTTCCAGAAATACGAACCGTGCCTACGGGACTATACTTCAGGTCAAAGGTGCGTGATTGGTTAATGCTTATGAATTCACCATCTGATGTTTCTCTAGTATTACTTCTGGGAATCGACCAGACTTGAGCACCATTTAGGCTAAAGTTTCCGAAAATCTCACCACTTTGGCCTTCCGCACCAGAGTCGCAAGCATCATTAATCTTTACCTGCTGCAATGTAACTCTTACTCTTTCGCCTACAGGAATCGCATCTCTAGGTTCACACTGCTGTACTTTATATTCAGTTATGTCTCCCACTTGAGCTACATTACCTTCAAGATCTCTAATTTCATAAGAAATAGGTACAGCTTGGGTGGCTTCTATAGGTACAAAGAACTTCTCTAAATCAAGAATGGCCGCTTTAGAAGCTTCTTGTGAGCCACCAAACGCAATAATGGTTTCTTGACTTTCTGAAAGAATATCCCTATCTGCTTGAGTGTAACTAGCACCGCCACTAAACGCACCATAAGAACCATTAACAGCTGCTTGCAGTTCTTCAAAGGTTTCAACTTGTGAACTGGTAAGTGTGTACATAAGAATGCGACCATACTTAACGGTTTTAACATAAACAGGTAAGTTGTCTTTACTCATACGACCTGCATTTTCTTCTTCTAATAAATCACCTTTGGTAACGGTACTAGCAAACAAGTCAGCAGGTGACTTTAGATCATCTTCAGCAAAAGAAATTTCAAAAAGAGGCTCAACCAAATACACCATAATGGTGTGAGAGCTAGCTTTGCGTTCGCTACCAAAGTTAAAAGATGCATCTACTTTGGTAGAAATACCATCATCATAACCAGCAGAAATGCCGACTTCGTTCATAGATTGCTGAAATGAGTGCGCTTCTACCTTGTTGTAAAAAATATTGCCCGGCACAACATCAATGGCACCCAAACGTGTATCTGCCCTACGAATGAGTTCAGAAACAGCGTCACGCATGGTCGCTGTACTTGGGTTAGGTACCGTAATGCTTGGGTCTTCAATATTCAGATTAATGGTCATGGTTATAGGAGCACGGTCTACACGAACAGATCTGAGTAAACCCTTCTCAATGTCATCACCTTGTAGCAAAGAACCGGGGTACAAGACATCTGCACTAATACCAGCAAGCATAATGTCTTTATACGTTGTTTTGCTTGGGTCAAGCTGACGGGTTTCAACCGTGCAGTCATACGTCGTATCATTTTCTAGCACAACACCCTCAGTGAGTTCACGACTATCTAAATTTTGAACCCTTGGGGTTTCCCAAGCAGGCAAAGCGCTCGTAAATTCATTAATACCAGCCTGATTGCCGTTACCAGTATCAATGGGTGCTTCTACGCTTTGGCAAGCAACAAGCACAAGAAAGCTAAGGCTAATGATGAGGGCTTTTAAGTAAACTAATTTCATGTCGTCTCCTTTTGTTTTGTCTTAAAGCTAGTTTAAACAATCTTTATCAGTGGTTTATCAGTGGCCTACTGACGGTTTATCAGTAGCTGAAAAAGCTTGCAGTTCACCAGCAAAGATAAACCCCAGAATAGCTTCATTAGATAGATGCTTTCCTAAGCTCCAAGCCTCTTCAAAAACTTTAACCCCCAGTACCTCACGGGAACGCTCGAGTTTAGCTAAATACTCAGTTTGCTCAGTTTCAGAACGGCTCGAGTTTATGTCTTTAAGTATGCTTTCTACTTTTGCCCATAGACTTAAGGCGTTGTTTGGTTTTTCTTGAGCGTAGTAACTAAGTGCTAGACAGTCTAGGCTGTCTGCTATGCCTCTAGGGTTATTCATGCTGTGGTGTAACTTTAGGCTTTCTTTACTTAGCTTTTCTGCTTGTTTAAAGTTGCTTTGTGCTAAGGCAACACGGCTTAGATTGGCGAGGGCTTCTGCTTGACCTAAGCTGTTATTGAGTTGCTTGAAAAGCTCTAGAGCTTCACTGTGTACGCTTTTTGCTAAGGCGTAGTCTTGCTTTTTTCTTGCCCAATCGCCTTGAATATTTAGGGTTATGGCTATCCCAATTTTATCTTTGAAGCTTTTGTGTAAATTAAGGGCTTCGCTAAGGTAACGCTCTGCATCTTCCATTTTGTTTAGTTCTAAAGAAAGCATGCCTAGGTTGGTAAGCGCACCAGCAATACCTTGTTTTTCGTTACTTTCTCTTTTAAGCTCTAAGCTTTCTAGAAGATAGGCGTGTGCCTTGTCTGCTTCGTTAAGTTCAACCGCTACTAAGGCCAGATTGTTAAGCGTTTGAGAAATGCCATGTTTGCCTTTGAGTTCTCTAAATAAATCTAAACTTTCTTCTTGATGCCTTTGGGCTTCTTTGTACTTAGCTTGACTACGAAGGGCGTTACCTAGATTGTTAAGCGCGTTTGCCATGCCTAGTTTATTATTGTGTTTCTTAGATATCTTTAAGCTCTCTTCAAGCAAACTTTGCGCTTCAGTGTAGTTGCTGTACCAAAAGGCCACAATGGATAAGTTGTTGAGGGCTTGCGCTATGCCTTGATCATCTTGTAGGTTTCTTTGCAGCGTTAAGCTTTCACTTAGCAAAGCTTTAGCTTCTTTAAAGTTACCTTGGCTTCTAGTTGTTAAGCCCAGATTGTTAAGCACTTGCGCAATGCTGGCTTCTAATTTTAAACCCTTATAAATACTTAAACTTTGCTCAAGTAAACGCCTAGATTCAGGATAGTCACTCTGTATGCGAGCTAAGTTACCTGAGGCGTTTAAGGCTTGAGCTAAAACCTTAGGGTCAGGTGAGTCAGAAGCTGTAAAGCATTTAGTAAGCCAATCTCGGCCTTCAGTATAGTAACCACGAACTTCCCAGTAGCGCCCCAAGTTAGCAGCCAAATGAAGTGCTAAATCAGCACGCCTGTTGCTAAGCGCCCAGTTAAGTGCAACACGAAAATTAGCATGCTCATCATCTAAACCCTCTAAGTACTCGAGTTGCTCTGAGCTTCTAAG